>JAXDMF010000445.1:0-2823 GCA_034666205.1 Gemmatimonadales bacterium | reverse complement strand
GCTATTTCAGGAGCTCACCGGAACTCACGATCGGGGCAGCGATTAGATCGGATCTGCGCGAAATGGCGCGACCTCCCCGGTCGCGCCACGGCTGGGAAGGGTAGTCGCCTGAAGTCGTTCCTCCCGTAGTATATTCCGCCCCTATGTCGATCAAATCCGACCGCTGGATCCGGCGCATGGCCCGTGAGCACGCGATGATCGAGCCGTTCGTGGACGGTCAAGTCAGCCAGGGTGCCATCTCCTATGGCGTCTCGTCCTACGGCTACGACATGCGGGTGGCACCCGAGTTCAGGATCTTTACCAACGTGCTCTCGGCCATCGTGGATCCGAAGCACTTCGACGCCCGCAGCTTCGTCAAATTCGACGGTGACGTCTGCATCGTGCCGCCCAACAGCTTTGCCCTGGCCCGGTCGGTCGAGTATTTCCGGATTCCCCGCAACATTCTCACGATCTGTGTCGGGAAATCCACTTATGCCCGCTGCGGTATCATCACCAACGTCACTCCCTTCGAGCCCGAATGGGAAGGCTTCGTGACGCTGGAAATCAGCAATACCACCCCGCTCCCCGCCAAGATCTACGCCAACGAGGGAATCTGTCAGGTGCTCTTCTTCGAGGCGGATGACGACGACATCTGCGAGACCAGCTACGCAGACAAGAAGGGCAAGTATCAGAAGCAGACCGGCGTGACGCTGCCGAAGCTCTAAGAGAAACGAAACCCCCATGCGTGACATCACCACGATTCTGCTCCTGGCCCTGGCCCCGTCGCTTTCCTTGGCCCCGGGTCGTGCGGCGGCCCAGCAGCCGGCCGGCCCCAAGCCGGTCCAGCCCGCCCACCCGCTGACGCTGCCGACCCTGCGCCCACCGGTGGCCGATACCGGCATCTTCAGCCCTGCTCCGCTCCCGCCGCCGAGCGATACCCGCCGAGCCGATGGCGCACCGGGACAGTCGTACTGGCAGCAGCGGGTGGACTACACCATCCGAGCCACCCTGGATACGGCCGCCAAGCGGCTGAGCGGTACGGAAACGATCCGCTACACCAACAATTCGCCGGATACGCTGCGCTTCGTCTGGGTGCAGCTGGATCAGAATTTATTCCGGGAGGGCAGCACGGGGTCGCTGCTCTTTCCATCGGAGAGCCGGTTCGGCGCCGCGGGATTCCAGGGCGGGTTCGATATCGATTCAGTCAGCCAGTGCAGCAGGGAGGCGGGGAAGGAGGGAAGCGTAAAGCCAACAAAGCCCCGGAGAGCGAAACGCGTCTCTCAGCCGGCGGCCTCCCCGCTTCCCTGCCTCCCCGCTTCCCCGCTGAGAACCCGCGTCGACGACACAATGATGTACGTGGATCTCGCCACGCCGATCCCTCCGGGCGGCACGACCGTATTCGACATCGCCTACGGGTTCGCAGTCCCAGAACACGGGGCCGACCGGATGGGCCGGGATGGCGCACTCTACGAGATCGCCCAGTGGTATCCCCGGATGGCGGTCTACGACGACGTGCATGGCTGGAACACCGACCAGTACCTGGGCCAGGGCGAGTTCTACCTGGAGTACGGGAACATTGCCTACGAGGTCACCGTCCCAGCGGGCTACATCGTGGCGGGGACCGGTGTGCTCCAAAACCCTGCCGACGTGCTCACCGACGCTCAGCGGAGCCGGCTCGCCGCCGCGCTCAAGTCGGACACCACGACGCATATCGTGACCGGCCCGGAGCTGACTTCCGGAGCGGCCCGTCCGGTGAATCAAGGCTCCCTCACCTGGCGCTTCCGGGCGGACAACGTGCGGGACGTGGCCTGGGCAGCGTCGCCCGAGTACCTGTGGGACGCCTCCGGCTGGGAGGGCGTGCTGGCCCAGGCGTACTACCGCCCGTCGGCGGAGGAGACCTGGAAGGACGCGGCCAAGATGAGCCGCTTCTCCATCCAGGAGTACAGCACCCGCTGGCTGGGCTATCCGTACCCGCAGATCTCGGCGGTGGAGGGCCCGGTCTCGGGGATGGAGTACCCGATGGTGGCGATGGAGGCCAGGGGTAAGGACGGACCGGACCTGTACAGCGTCCTCACCCACGAGGTCGGACACATGTGGTACCCGATGGTCGTCGGGTCGGACGAGCGGCGGTATGCCTGGATGGACGAAGGATTCAATACCTTCATCAATACCTTCTCCGAGGAAGACTACTGGCACCGGGACGACTCGGCGGTGCGGCAACGGGAGCGGCTGTTGGTGATCGGCGTCGATCAGACGCCGACCGCTCAGCCCATCATGACCCCCGCCAACCGGTACAAGACGAGCAGCAACCTGCTCAGCCTGGCGTACGTGAAGCCCTCGATCATCCTGCTGACGCTGCGGAACAAGGTGCTCGGGGCAGAGGTGTTCGACAGTGCCTTTCGCGAGTACACCCGCAGCTGGGCCTTCAAGCACCCCCAACCCTCCGATTTTTTCCGGACGATCGAGGCGGTGTCGGGCCGGGACCTTGCCTGGTTCTGGCGTGGGTTCTTCTATACCACCGCCGCACTCGACCAGACCGTCGAGTCGGTGAAGCAGGAGCCGGATGGAAGCGGGCAGATCACGCTGAGCAATCTGGGCGACGCCGTGATGCCGGTGGAGCTCGAGCTGGGCTTCGACGATGGAACCACCGAGCTGCGGAAGCTACCGGTGGAAATCTGGTACGGCGGCAACCGCTACGTGTATGCAATCAACCCCGGCAAGACGATCGTCAGCGCGAGGGTCAATCCGGACGGCACCTTCCCCGACGCCGTGCCTTCCAACGATGCCTGGAAACGCCCCACCACCACAGCTACCCCATAGCCGCCCCACCCCATGGCCGCGGAT
>JAXDMF010000444.1:0-4975 GCA_034666205.1 Gemmatimonadales bacterium | reverse complement strand
GCCATGGCCGCAACACTAAACGCGTCGCGGCCCCGGAATCCTGGCCGTAGGGCGGCGGATCGAGCTGGCGCAGGGCCACGGGACGCCGCCGTCAAGGCGGAACCTGCCACGCCCACGGAACCTCCTCAGCCACCCGCCTCCCCCCAGCCACCCGCGCCCGCCAGGGTGTACTCGGCGCGGGAGACCAACGGCCAGTCCATCGCGACCTTCTTCCAGGCGCTTCTCATCGCACGGCCTGCGGCTGACCTGGGCCCAGCCCCATCCGCGCAGAGCGGTACGACTCGTCCGGATCAGGACACGCATGGCTTGAGCTCGAAGGGTGAGACTGCAGTTCCATCTGGTCCAGGCCAGGGGAAAGACGGGTTGGTCTCGTTTGATGATTTCTTCGGCTCAGCCGCTGCGGAGAGCTCCCCCGCGTCCGGCGGCGAGCCCGGGAAGGACGATCTCGACCAGTTCCATTCCTGGCTGCAAAATCTGAAGCGCTGAATGCGGATCGCGGTGCTCAACGGCCCCAATCTCAACCTGCTGGGGCAGCGGGAGCCGGAGGTGTACGGACACACCAGTCTGGCCGAGATCGAGGCCATGGTGCGGGAGGCGGCAGGCTCACAAGGCGTGCAGATCGACTGGTTTCAGACCAATCACGAAGGGGGAATGGTCGAGGCGGTTCAGGGGCTCCGCGGCCGAGTGGACGGCGCCTTGATCAACGCGGCCGCCCTCACCCATTCCAGTCTTGCCCTGCGGGATGCGCTGCTCGCGGTGAAGGTTCCGTTCGTCGAGCTGCACCTGTCGAACATCTTCGCGCGTGAGCCGGAGCGCCGGCACTCGGTCATCGCCGACCTGGCCATCGGAATGGTTACCGGCTTCGGCCCTCAGAGCTACCTTCTGGCCCTGCAGGCTCTGATGGGCCGACTGCGTGCCGCCTGACCGAAGGCTGGAGCGTCAGGCAGCGCTGAGAAGCGCGCTGGAGTCGGAGGGGCTGGATGGGCTGCTAGTCACCCATCTCCCAAATATCCGGTATCTCACGGGTTACAGCGGGTCCGCCGCGCTGCTGCTGGTCAGGCAGGACACCACCATTCTGGTAACGGATTTCCGCTACGCCGCCCAGGCCACCCTGGAGGCTGGGTCGGTAGCGGTGGTCGAGATCGACCAGCGCAGCGTCTGGGAGCGCCTCGGCCGCGTGCTGGCGGCCCGCGCCCCCGAAAACCTGGGCATCGAGCCCCACGCGCTGACCGTACGAGATGCCGAGCGCCTGAGCGGGTTGACCCGAGGCCGGGTGGTGCCGACCGCTGAACTGGTGGAGCGTCAGCGTGCCGTCAAGGCGCCTGAGGAAGTGGCGGCCATCCGGGCGGCAGCCGTGCTGGCCCAGGATGCCTTGGGCGAGGTCCTGCCTGGAGTGCGGGTCGGCCAGACAGAGGTGGAGGTCGGGGCCGCGTTGGAGGCCGCTCTGCGGCGGCGGGGAAGCGAGTGGCACCCGTTTCCCACCATCGTGGCCTCCGGTCCACGGTCCGCGCTGCCGCATGCGCGGACGAGCCAGCGCCCGATCGGTGCCGGAGACCTCCTGCTCCTGGATTTTGGCGCCCAGGTGGGCGGGTACTGCGCCGACCTGACCCGCACGGTGGTGGTGGGCAGTCGTGCCGACGAGCGGCAGCGCACCATCCACGAGCTGGTACAAACCGCTCAGCGTCGGGCGATCGAGCACTTGCGTGCGGGCATGCCGGCCCGGGAGGGGGACGCCTTGGCGCGGGAGGTCATCGCGACCCGCGGATTCGGCGACGCGTTTGGCCATTCCCTGGGCCATGGGATCGGGCTCGAGGTGCACGAAGCGCCTCGGCTGGCCCCGAACTCAGAGGTCCCCCTACCGGCGCACGCCGTAGTCACCGTCGAGCCGGGTGTCTATTTTCCGGGCTGGGGCGGAGTACGGCTGGAGGACGATGTCTATCTGGCTCCGGATGGCGCGGAAATCCTCTCGGACGGCCGGACTGAGTTGTTGGAATTGGTCTAGAAAGAGAAGTCGTTTTCACCTCGACCCCTACTACATGGCCACTACCGCGGACTTCAGGAACGGGCTTGTGCTCGAGATCGACCGCCAGCTCTTTCAGCTGGTCTACTTCCAGCACGTTAAGCCGGGTAAAGGCGGTGCGTTCGTGCGCACCAAGCTGAAGAACATCCTTACGGGCGCCGTGATCGATCGCACGTACAACGCGGGTGAACGGGTAACCGACGTGCGTCTGACGCGCCGGCCCATGCAATTCTCCTACGTGGACGGCCATTTCTTTCACTTCATGGATCAGCAAACCTTCGACGACATCATGCTCACCGACGACCTCATCGGCGCCGACCAGCTCAAGTACCTCAAGGAGGGAATGGAGTGCGAGGGACTGGTGCACGACGACCGGGTGATCACGGTGGAGCTGCCGTCGTTCGTCGAGCTGACGGTCACCCAGACCGCTCCCGGGGTCCGGGGAGACACTGCCACCGGCGGAACCAAGCCAGCAATCCTGGAAACCGGGGCCACCGTGCAGGTTCCGCTCTTCATCGAGGAGGGTCAGGTGATTCGGGTAGACCGCCGTGAAGACAAGTACCTGACCCGGGTATGAGCCCCCAAGAGATGCAGGAGCTGGCCGAGCTCCTGCAAAACGTACCCGGCATCCGCTCCATCGACCTGAAGGATGTCAGGCGGCTCGCTCAACTCCTGCGGGAGGCGCCGGAGATCGGATCGATCGAGGTGAAGGGCTGGTTCGGGACCGGCGTCGTCATCACCCGGACGGCCGCCGCACCGGTCGTTGCCGCCCCCCTGCCGGCTCCGTTAGCCCTGCCGGCACACGCTGCCGAGCCGGAACACCGGGACACCGGGGCGCGGGCAATTCCCGCTGGGGCCCACCTGAAGGAGATCCGCTCGCCCATGGTCGGGACCTTCTACAAGGCGCCCGAGGCCGGTGCCGAACCCTACGTCAAGGTGGGCAACCGGGTCACACCGGGCCAAACGGTGTGCATCATCGAGGCCATGAAGATCATGAATGAGATCGAAGCGGAGATTGCGGGCGTGGTGCGGGAGATCTCGGTGGAAGACGGGCAGCCCGTCGAATTCGGGCAGGCTCTGTTCCGGGTCGATCCCAATGGCTGACGCCAAGGCCGCTCCACAGTCCACTTTCAATTTCAAAAACACGATTGCCCAGATGGTCCAGCGGAACGCCTCCGACTTGCTGCTCAAGGTCGGCCGGCCCCCCACCATCCGCCTCAACGGTGATCTCCAGGGCCTGGAGATGCCGCCGCTCAAGCCCGAAGATCTGAAGCTGCTTGCGGAACAGATCATGACACCGCGGCAGGTCAAGGAGTTTGCCGAAAGGAAAGAAGCCGACTTCGCCATCGGGGTTCCGGGCGTGGGCCGCTTCCGGACCAACATCTACCAGCAGCGGGGCACCCTCGCCTTTGCCTTCCGTGCCATCCCCTACGAGGTGAAGACCGTACGCGAGCTTCACCTTCCGCTTGTCCTGGAGGAGATCGCCCTGCGTCCTCGGGGGCTGGTACTGATCACCGGCATTACGGGGTCCGGCAAGTCTACGGCTCTGGCCTCGATGATCAACCACATCAACCAGAACCGCCGGGTGAACGTGATCACGATCGAGGATCCGATCGAGTTCCTGCACCGGGACGTCAACTCAAATATTTCCCAGCGCGAGGTCGGCAACGACACGCTCTCCTTTGCCTCGGCTCTGCGTCACGTGCTCCGGCAGGACCCGGACGTGATCCTGGTCGGCGAAATTCGAGACCTGGAGACCCTGGACACTGCCCTCAAGGCGTCGGACACGGGCCACCTCGTATTCTCCACCCTCCACACGACCGACGCCGCGCAAACCATCAACCGCCTCCTGTCCTTCTATCCGCCACACCAGCATCAGGAGGTGCGGATGATCCTCGCGACCGCGTTGCAGGCCGTCGTGTCGCTCCGGCTGGTGCCCAGGTCCGATGGACGCGGTCGCGTGCCCGCCGCGGAGGTGCTGATCAACACCGCGACCGTCGCCGATAACATCCGGGACATCGAGAAGGCGCTCCACATCCCCGACCTGATCGCACAGGGAAGCACCTCGTACGGCATGCAGTCGTTCGACCAGTCGCTGATGAAGTGGTACAAGGACGGGGCAATCTCCTACGAGAGCGCCTTGTTCTACTCGACCAATCCCAACGAGTTCGCGCTCCGGATATCGGGGGTGGACTCCGCATCCGATCGCAAGTTCACCGATATCATCGGCGACCAGGCGCCGAAGTCGCAGCCCGCGGACCTGACGCCCTAAATGCGCGAGATGGTGCTACTCCGGCACACCGTGCGAGGGCATCCGGCAGCGAGGTCTGAGATCTCGGCCCATGTTTAAGAAAGTCCTGATCGCCAATCGCGGCGAGATCGCCCTGCGGGTGATTCGCGCCTGCCGTGAGCTGGAGGTGGAGACGGTGGCCGTCTACAGCGAGGCCGACCGCGAGTCTCTGCACGTACGCTTTGCCGACGATGATGTCTGTATCGGTCCGCCACCCAGTCGGAACTCCTATCTCAGAATCCCCAACATCATTGCCGCCGCGGAGATCACCGGCGCGGACGCGATCCATCCGGGGTACGGGTTCCTCGCCGAGAACGCCGAGTTCGCTGATACCTGCAAGGCGTCCAACATCACCTTCATCGGACCGACCGGCGACCAGATCCGGCAGATGGGAGACAAGGCCACGGCTCGGCGGCTGGCGGTCGACGCCGGCGTGCCCACGGTTCCCGGCTCACCCGGCACCATCGACGATGTCGATGCCGCGCTCGCCTTCGCCAACGAGATCGGCTTCCCGGTGATCATCAAGGCCACCGCGGGCGGGGGCGGAAAGGGCATGCGCATCGCCACCGACGAGGATCATTTCCCTCAGCTCTTCGGCCTGGCCCAGAACGAAGCACTCGCCGCGTTCGGCAACGGTGCGGTGTACGTCGAGAAGTATCTGGAGC
>JAXDMF010000443.1:0-2504 GCA_034666205.1 Gemmatimonadales bacterium | reverse complement strand
GTCGTGTCCTATCTGCTGCAGACGCTGGGCGAGCTGTGCCTCAGTCCGGTCGGACTCAGCGCGATGAGCGTATTGGCGCCGGCCCGGATCGCCGGGCTGGTAATGGGAGTGTGGTTCCTGGCTCTGTCGGTGGGAAACTACCTGGCGGGCATGGCGTCCAGTTTCTATGAGACGATGCCGCTGCCCAAGCTGTTCACGATCGTGACCGTGACGGCGCTCGCCACCGCCTTGGTGCTCGCGCTGCTGATTAAACCGATTCGGAGGATGATGGCGCGTACCGCGTAGCGCTATTGCACTCGGAGCCTGTGTTTTCGTGTTTACTTTTTTGTTGCTGTTCTGGCACCTGATTCAGGTTCGGGCCATCTCATACACCAATACCTCTCCGACCTCGTCATCTTCATCGGACGCAACCGGTCGCATCCCGACCTTCTCGGCGACGTGCACCGCCGGCGTGTTCCACACCGGTGCGAGCGCGCGGAGGGTCTTCACCCCCGGCTGGGCGAAGGCCCATTCGACCATCGCCTTGACCGCCTCGGTCGCATAGCCCCGACCCTCGTGACCGGGATACATCGCGTAGCCGATCAGCACGGCACCGGCGGCATCGGGCTTCCCACCGAACGCCACCGAGCCCACCGCCTCCCCATTTTCGTGTCTGATGACGAGCCAATTCCACCAGGGGGCTTCCGCGGGACTCTTCCGGAGGCGGAGACCGACCACCGGCAGTGACTCCGCCATGTAGGGGGGCGGTGCGACCGGCTGGGGGAATGCGGCGCCGGTGAGCTGTTGCAGGCGCTTTGCATCACCCGCGAGCAGCGCGTCGATGGCATCCGCGTCGAGGGGCGTAAGCTCGAGGCGCGCCGTGTGCACCGAAATTCCAGGCATGACCTACCTCGTCCGACGCAAGGTGTCGTTCCGAGCTGAATTGAATCTAGCCAGGATCCGCGGGCGCGGTCTTGAAGACTTGGAACAGGTACCACAGGGAGGGAAGGAGCACGGCTCCCCCAATCGCGAGGGTTTCCAGAACCAGCCGCAACGTCGAGTTCGGGGCCGCGGAGTTCGCGATCGTGAGATCGGGCGGAACCAGAAGCGGGTACTGCGCCAGCGCCCAGCCCCAGAAGATCAGCGACACCTGCAGTCCCACCGCCACCCGCGCCAGCCGGAATCGCCGAAACCAGAGCGCAGCCAGCACGACCAGGGCGCTCATTCCAGTCGCTAGATGCAAGGGGAGCGCCCATGATGACGCCATGAGCCCGGTCCTCACCAAGGGGGCGGTGTTGTGGGACAACAGCAGCACGAGTGCCGAGGCGAAGAAGACCGCCACGCCGGCTCCGAGTGCCCGCCGCCGGAAGTCCTCGCAGAGCTCCGGGTCGTGCGTCTCCATCGTGAGAAAAACCGCGGCCAGGAAAGCGAACAGCGTCAGCGCCAGGAGACCCACGCTCAGGGCAAACGGGGTGAGCCACGGCTGGACGAACTGCGGCACGAAGCCGCTCGGGGTCACCGGCCTCACTCTGCCGGACGCAACTGCGCCGATCGAGACACCCAGCAGGACGGGGGTGATCACGCTCGCGCTGGCGAAGGTCCGTCCCCAACGCCGCTGAGCGGCATCCCCGCGAGTGTCGTAGGTGCGGAAGGTGAACGCCGATCCCCGCAGCACGATGCCCACCAACATGAGCGTCAGCGGAATGTGCAGGATGGTTCCCAGACGGGCGTAGACCGGGGCGAAGCAGGTGAAGGTCAGAACGATGGCCAGGATGAGCCAGACGTGATTCGCCTCCCAGATGGGGCCTATGGCGTGGGCGATGACCTCGCGCTGGCGCTCGCGCCGGGGCCCCGAGGCCAGCAGGTCCCAGACGCCACCCCCAAAATCGGCGCCGCCGAATAGCACGTACGCATTCAGCGCCAGCGCCAGCACCGCGGCCAGAATATCGGGGAGGCCGAGCTCACGCACGGCGGGTCACCGTGGGGACGTAGACCCGGGTCCACTCGGTAGAGCCAGGACTCCGGATGATCTGGCGATAGAGCAGCCATACGACGATGATGCCCAGTAAACAATAAAGCAGGGTAAAGAGGAGGAACGGCACGATGAGCCCCGGCATCGGGGTTACCGCATCGGCCGTCCGCAGCACGCCATGGATGATCCACGGCTGCCGGCCTACCTCCGTCACCGTCCAGCCGGCTTCGATCGCGACGAACCCCATTGGAGCTCCGAGCGCGATTGCCTGGAGCAACCGCCGGTTGGCCACCACATCTCTGCCCTTGAACGCCACCCATCCCGCCCAGAGGGATACCAGCGCCAGGTATGTGCCGAGAGCCACCATGAGCTGAAACGCCACGTGCACGATGGGAACGCTGGGCCAGTCCCGCCGGGGAAACTCCTTCAAGCCTTTCACGACCGCCTTGGGATCATGGAAGGCCAGCAGCGAGAGGCCGGCAGGGATCTTGATCGCGAAGCGGAGCTTTCCCGCCTTCACGTCTGGCCAGCCGCCGAGGGTGAGCGGGGCCCC
>JAXDMF010000442.1:0-14386 GCA_034666205.1 Gemmatimonadales bacterium | reverse complement strand
CGATGTCATGCACATCCCCTTTGACGGTGGCCAGGAGGACCCGCCCATTCGACTTGGCTTCGCTCTCATCGCCCAGAGCGAGCTTTTCGGCCTCGATATACGGAATCAGGTGAGCCACGGCGCGCTTCATCACCCGGGCGCTTTTGACTACCTGGGGTAGGAACAACTTCCCAGCCCCGAACAGATCGCCCACGATGTTCATCCCGTCCATCAACGGGCCCTCGATGACGTGGATCGGCCGCTCCGCCTGTTTCCGGGCCTCCTCGGTGTCCTCGACGATGTAGTCCGCGATGCCCTCGACCAGCGCATGTGCCAGGCGTTCGGCCACCGGCGCCTTGCGCCACTCGAGGTTGGCGACCTGGCCCGCCGCCTGGCCCCTTACCGAGTCGGCGACCTCGAGCAGCCGGTCCGTGGCGTCCGGCCGGCGGTTCAGCACCACGTCCTCGACCCGCTCGAGCAGGTCCCGAGGAATGTCGGTATAGATCGGGAGCTGACCCGCATTCACGATCCCCATGTCCATGCCGGCCTCGATGGCGTGGTACAGGAAGACCGCGTGAATGGCCTCCCGCACCGGGTCGTTGCCCCGAAAGGCGAACGACACGTTGCTCACACCGCCGCTCACCAGCACACCCGGCAGCTCGGCCTTGATCCGACGAGTTGCCTCGATGTAGTCCAGCGCGTAGTTGTTGTGCTCCTCGATTCCGGTGGCGATGGCGAAGATGTTCGGGTCGAAGATGATGTCCTCCGGGGCAAAGCCCACCCGTTCGGTGAGGACCCGGTAGGCCCGCCGGCAGATCTCGACCTTCCGTTCGGCAGTGTCCGCCTGTCCCTGCTCGTCGAACGCCATCACGATCACTGCTGCTCCGTATCGCCGGACCAGCGTCGCCTGCCGGATGAAGCTCTCCTCCCCTTCTTTAAGGCTGATGGAGTTCACCACGCCCTTGCCTTGGACGCACTTGAGACCGGCCTCGATGACCGACCACTTGGATGAGTCGATCACCACGGGCACCCGGCTGATGTCCGGCTCCGACGCGATAAGCTTGAGGAAAGTGGACATCGCCTGCTGCGAGTCCAACATCCCCTCATCCATGTTGACGTCGATCAACTGGGCGCCGCTTTCCACCTGCTGCCGTGCGATCTGGAGACCGGCCTCGTAGTCGCCGGCCAGGACGAGACGGGCGAACTTGCGCGAGCCGGTGACGTTGGTCCGTTCGCCGACGTTCACGAAGATGCTCTCGGGCCCGATCGTGAGTGGCTCGAGGCCGCTGAGACGGAGGCGGGGAGGCGGGGAAGCGGGAATGCGGGGAGGCAGACCTGCCACCGCTTCGGCAATGGCCCTGATGTGGGCTGGCGTCGTCCCGCAGCAACCGCCGACCAGGTTGACCAGCCCGCTTTCGGCAAACTCCCGCAGCACCCCGGCCATGTACTCGGGACTCTCGTCGTACTGACCGAACTCGTTGGGAAGGCCGGCATTGGGGTGGGTGCTGACGAAGGCCGGTGATATCCGGGAGAGCTCCTGCACGTACTGTCGCAGCGCCTTGGCACCGAGGGCGCAGTTGAGTCCCACGCTCAATGGGCGGCTATGTGCCACCGAATTCCAGAACGCCTCGGTGGTCTGGCCCGACAGGGTGCGGCCGCTCGCATCCGTGATGGTGCCGGAGATCATGACCGGCACGCGAGTGCCCGTGGCGTCGAAATGGGACTCGATGGCGAAGAGCGCGGCCTTGGCGTTCAGCGTATCGAAGATGGTCTCGACCAGGAGCAGGTCGGCTCCGCCGTCGAGCAACCCTCGGACCGCCTCGGAATAGGTCGCGACCAGATCGTCGAAAGCGACGTTGCGGAACCCGGGGTCGTTCACGTCGGGCGAGAGGGACGCGGTGCGGTTCGTCGGCCCCAGCACCCCGGCGACATAGCGGGGCGCGTCGGGATCCCGGGTCTCGAACTCGTCGGCCACATCGCGGGCCAGCCGGGCCGACGCGTGGTTCAGCTCGTAGACCAGCTCCTCCATTCCGTAGTCGGCCATGGAGATCGCGGTCGAGTTGAACGAGTTTGTCTCCAGGAGGTCGGCGCCGGCTTCCAGGTAGGCCTGGTGAATGGCACGGATGATCGCCGGCTGGGTCAGGGAGAGGAGATCGTTGTTCCCCCTGAGATCGCTTGGCCAACCGGCAAATCGCTCCCCCCGGTAGTCCTTCTCTCCCAGGTGGTAGCTCTGAATCATCGTCCCCATGGCCCCGTCCAGCACCAGTATGCGGCGCGCCAGCAGCGGCTCGAGCTCGCTGAGCCGGGCCTCTCTGCTGCGGCGGCGTGGTGTGACAGGATTGGGGGCGGCTGTGGTCACCGGCGATCTCCGAATACGAAAAAACCCTGGGGCCAAAACGCCTCAGGGGGAGCGTTTTAGCAGTTTGTTTAACGTGGCCGCAATCGCGCAAATCGCCACGGATTCAGTTGTTAGACGCGTTAATAGTAACTGACTTACGGTCGAGAGTCTAGCGTCTACTCTTGACCATTCTACAGCAGCCCCAACACGAATCCCCGTACCACGTAGAGGACCAACCAGGCCACCATCGGGCTGAAATCGAAGAGCCCCACCGGCGGAAGGATGCGGCGGATCGGATCGATCAGCCAGTTGGTGAGGGCATAAACCGGCCGCATCCACTTCCGATAGGGGCCGATACCGAGCCAGGACGCGATCACCCGGATCAGGATCGCAGTCATGAGGATGGTGAAGACGGCACTCATGAGTACCTGCATCCAGACGCGGACTCCGCCCTGCGCAAGCAGGACGAGGCCCGCCGCCGTGCCGATCAGCCACTGCGTCAGGCTCAGCAACAGAAGCCCGCAGCCGATGGCGAGGCCGAGGAGCCAGAGCGGCGCATTCTGAGGGTTTCCGCCGGCGTTGATGACCCGGCGTTCCAGTGGGAGGAGTATGGGGTCGCTTACCCTCCGGACCAGCCGTGGCCAGGCGCCGAACGGGTTGATGCGGCGGCTGCGAACCGCCCAGTGGGTGAGGGCTATGGTCGCCGCAAACGCAAGGGCGAGGAGGACGATGCTGCGGACGGCAATGTCGAGCGCGTCGAAGAACACCTCTACTGGCCCACCTCCATCGGGCGCTGGACACCGGAGTTGGCGGTGCACATGATCGTGAAGCTGCCGTGGGTCGCGGCCTGCTCCAGGACCTGGCTATCACCCCGGCAGGAGACGATCTCGCGACCGGCTTGCTCGCGAAAGGTTACGGTGACGACCGGTTCGCGTTGCACGTTCACTACCCGGCGGACTGTGTTCGTCGTGAGACTCTCGATTCCCATTTGCCGGAGGTCGGCGCCGGGGCGGCCCCGGTGCGAGCCCCGATAGTCGACCGCGCGATCTATCAGCTCGAAGATCTCCCGCCCGAGCAGGCTGGCATCGCGCTCATCCGGGGGAAGGTTGTTCACGTCGCGCGGAGCATGGGTGCGCGAGCCGGTCCGGTCGTTACACGCCAGCACAGCCAGGGCCGTCACCAGAATGAGCAGCCAGGAAGCCCGGCTGTTCATTCCATCGCAAATTCGCGGTTGAACACGACCTCGAAGCTGAAGGTCTTGCTCTTGGTCCGGCTCTCCATGTACTCGGCAATGCGCTTGAGACGAGCCGGAATGCCCAGGATCTTCTCTTGCGCCTTCCGTCCCAGCTCGTTCAGCCCCTCGAGGCTTTCGATTCTCCAGTAGCGGATTTGCTCTTGCACGATCCGGAGGTAGTCCCGGGGACCGTAGATCCCGGAGCGGCGGATCACGTCGGCCAGGTCCTTGAACCCGGGCATGGTGACCCCCGGCATGTCGATGGCGGGGAGAATGAACGAGGCGGAGTGAAGGGCCTGATCCGGATCCCGCTTGAGGATCTCCTCGAACACGGTCCGGTAGAAGGTGTAGTGGCGCGCCTCTTCTTTGGCGACCTGGCTCAGGATCGCGGCGAGCCGGGGTTCATACTCCGCCACGACCTTCCCGGTTTCACTGTGGGAGAACTGGGTGGCCCGCTCCTGGACGGTGGTGTAGGCGAACACCCGGTACGGGTCCCGGTCCCACTCCGGGTGGAACCCGGCCCGCAGGTACTCGAACTGCATTTCTTCGAGCTTCCGCTGCTGGAGAATGCGGGTATCCCGCGCGTAGTCGTGGAGTACCTGCCCGTGTCGATCCTCCTCGGCGGTCCACAGATTGTTCCAGCTGCGCCAGAAGCTGTCATCTCCCAGGTACACCGCGAGCAGCCGGTGAAAGTGCGGCAATCCTTCCTCTGTAAGAAGGTTCAGGGCCAGCGCAGCCCGGGCCGGGTCGGGAATCCCCTCAGCCCGGGCACGAAGCTCAGCCAGGTGGGCTTCGGGATCTTCGTCCGGCGCGGGCCCCAGGAGATCGGAGGGGAACCAGAGCTCGCGCTTACGCTCGTGCGCTTCCATGAGCTCGCGAACCTTCTCCTCGAGATCCTGAAGCACTTCGAGCTTCGAGCAGAGTTCTCGCGCGGGTTCGGTGGCAATGCCCATGGTCACCTTCGACAAACGGGAGGCAAACGTACTTTGGGGATTAGACTAGCTACTAAAGATAGTGTCGCCAGTCCTGACCATGCTACTCAGGCGGAAGCGGTCGGGGAGGCCGTTTGGCTGAGGGCCTTTTCCATCAGGGACCAGGTCCGGCGTCCCAAGTAGCCGTCTCGTACGAAGATCCGGCGCCACCCCAGGGCGGCCAACAGTCCCTCGGAGCGGGGGTCGTCGGTCCAGAACTCTGCGAGATGGGCGCCGGACTCGACCGCCCGCTCTTCGAAAGCCGCCAGCAGGCGGTGGGCATGGCCACGGTGGCGCTCCTGGGGCAAAACCACCACATCCACCAGGTGGGCGACCCCTGCCCGGAGCCAGTACCGCAGCCCTCCAATCCAATCGCCGATCTCGTTGCTGAGGATCAGGTAACGTTCGTCGAGCGCGCTGGACCAGCCGGCCGCGTCCTCTTCCTGCTCGAGGATCTCGGAAAACCAGGCCGCGAAGTCCTCGTCCTGTTCCATGTCACGAATCGTCAGCTCGCTCATCTGCCACCGCCTTCCCCGATGGGAGAGTCCCATCCCTCCATCAGCAACACTAATGCCACGTTTGCTGTTCCTGTCTGTGAAGGTGATCACTCGTGGCCAGGGCTGCGAGGCACCACCGCCGCTCCGGCGCCTTACATTTGCCTTGGACTTCTGCGAGGCTAAGCTTCGACATGGGCGCGCGCATGGAGGCGTGCCAAACTCCAGCGAGGCTGTATATGGCCAATACCACAGAGGCTGCCCGCACGGTAATCGTGCAGTGCCCCTTCTGCTCGGCTCCGAACCGGGTGGATCTGAATCGGCTTGCGGCCGGACCTAAGTGCGCCAAGTGCGGAAAGCCGATCCGTCTCGATCGCCCCCAGAAGGTGACCGACAAGGAGTTTGAGCGCACCATCAGCAACGCCAGTGTACCGGTGCTGGTCGATTTCTACGCCGACTGGTGCGGACCATGCAAGATGATGGCGCCGACGCTCGATGAACTGGCCCACAAGCACGCGGGTGGGGCGCTGGTTCTCAAGCTCGACACCGAAGCAAACCCTCTCACCGCAGCCCGCTTCGGGATTCGGGGAATCCCCACCGTGATCGCCTTCCAAAGCGGCAAGGAGCGGAGCAGACATGTGGGCCTCGCCGACATGAAGACGCTCGAAGGGCTGGTGTCCCCCTAGCGTCAACGCTACCGCAGCCCGGCGACCACGGCTACCACGAGCCCGACCACCGCCAGCGCCATCAGCAGGCCATAAAGGGGGGCGACAAACCCCAGCCACTCCTCGTAGCGGACACCCGCCGCAGCCAGCATGGCCATCAGCGCGCCGTTCGTCGGAGTGACGATCTCGCATAATCCGGCCCCGTACTGATACGCCAGCACCGTGACCTGACGGGATAGCCCGATCAGGTCCGATAACGGCACCAGGAGCGGGAGGGTCAACACGGCCTGGCTGCTGGTGCTCGGCACGGGAAGGTGAATAGCGGCCTGAGTGACCATCATTCCCACGGCCGAGAACGTGGCGGGCAGCCCCGCGATCGGAGTGAACATCCCCTGGACAACCGTGTCCACGATCTGTCCTTCATTCATGACAACGTAGATCGCGCGGGCGAACCCGATGAGCAGTCCGGCAAAGGCCATTGACCTGAATCCGTCGGCGAAGGCCTCCGCAGTTCCACCGATCCCCAGTCCCCGAAGCAAGCCCGCCAGCAGCCCCACGGTGAAGAAGAGCGCGGCCAGCTCATCGAACTCCCAACCGAGCGTCTGGGCGCCGTAGATATAGATGCCGAAGGCAGCCAGAATGGAAAACAACACCGCGATGTCACGCCAGTCGAGTGGGGACCTTTGACCCTCGGGTGATTCCTGAGGGGGGACCCGGGTACGCCGCGCGTAGCGCATGGTGCCCCAGATCCAGAAGGCGAGCGCCGGGATGAGAAACGCCACCCGAAAGCCCAGGCCGGAGGCGGGAGGGAGCTCGGCAACTTTCTGGGCAATGATCACCTGGAACGGATTGACCGGGCTGAAGGCAGCCCCCACCGCGGCCGCACCCAGGCTCATGGCTACCGCCGTCACCGGGGTGAATCCCAGCTGACGTACCAGGAGCAGCAGCACCGGCACGAACGCGATGAGCTCCTCCTGCATCTGCATCATGATGCCACCAAGGCTGAACGCCACACTTGCCACGGGGATCACCAGAATGCCGTGCCCCTTCAGCCGGCGAGCGAGGCCGTTCACCAGCCGGCCGAACGTGCCGGTACGCTCCACCACGGTGAACCCACCGCCAATAAGAAACACGAGCCCGATGACGGAGGCGGCATCCACGATGCCCTTTGGGATTGCGACCATCGCCTGGAACGGACCCACCGGGTGGGGTTCCACCCTGGAGTAGGTGCCGGGCACGACCACGCTTCGTCCGGTGGCCGGGTCGTCCCGCCGTTCGAACTTGCCGGCAGGCAGCAGCCAGGTGAGTGCGGCGGCCACAAGGACGCACCCGACCAGCAGTGCGAGGGGATGGGGGAAGTGAATCTTCTTCAAAGGCTCCGGCAGTGCCGGCTAACCGGAGGAATCCTGCCGCACGCGATGTGCTCGTCCATTCCGGTGGCCAGTGGTCCGCATGCGGCGGTTTGCGCCTCACGGGTGGCGTCCGGCTCGGACGCAGCCGATGCGATCGCGCTGTTCCGGGTTCCGCCAAAAGCGACCGTCACCGAGCACTCCACCCGCTGAGATGAGAGCGTGGACCAGAGCAGAAATGCAGCGAAGGCGAGCAGCGCAAGCAGCGACAGGAATCGTCCTCGAGCGGTCATGCTCCCTCCCATCGGGGTCGGGCAGGCCGGTTTCCGGCCCCAGAGGAACCAAGTAGCTGGTCCTGCTGTTCTTCTCCCAAGCATCCGCAAGGACAGACGTTGCGAGGGGGAAAGATGAATGGAATGTAAGGAAGTCCTGATCTGCCTCTGGGAATATCTGGATGAGGAGCTCAGGCCGGAAGAGGCCGCGGAGGTAGCGGCCCATTTGAGCCACTGCGGGGCGTGCTATCCCGCCTATTGCTGCGACCGGGCGCTGCTCGACCTGCTGGCCCGGCAGCGGACGGCCTGCTCGGCTCCTGCTGCTCTCGTCATGTCCATCCGGGTTCAACTAAAGGTTTTTTGATCCTTGACCGCTTCTCGGACCCAGGCCAGGTATTGTTCATCGCCATGGGAAATAGGGACGGCGATGACCTCCGGCACCTCATACGGGTGCAGCTGGCGTATCCGCTTTTGAAGCTCAGGTAGTCGCCCAACGGTGGTCTTCAGGTGGCAGTACCATTCCTCAGCATGCTCCGACTTCCCCTGCCAGCGATACGTGCTCGAGACCGGCCCCAGCACCTGGGCGCATGCAGCGAGGCTCTCAGCGACCAATGTCGCCGCCAAATTCTCGGCGAGGGACTGGTCGGGTAAGGTGGTCGTGACCTGACAGCAGCTGGTCACATCGGAATTCGCCGTCAGCGCGATCATTATATTGCGATCGAGCCTAGTGCGCCGTCGTTGCGCCGGCTCCGGCCGGCAGCCCTACCGTTTCGGTGCCGCGCTTACCATCATCGATCGGGGTAACCATCGTTCGCCACCCGCTCTTGAAGCGTAGCGTAAGCCGGTAGCCCAAAGGATCCGCCTGCACGTCGGCAACATCCGGAAGGGTTCGCGCGAACCGCGAGGCCGCTTCCGCCTGTTTGACCAGGTCCGCGGGCGAGGCTCGCTCGATGTCGGCCCCAAACTCGCGGGCAATCGCTATCGCTTCGGCCTGCTCGCGTCCGTACCGGGCGAACTGATCGGCGGGGACCAGGCCTCCCTGGCTGGTGAGCCGAGATTGAAAGTCGTAGTCCCTGCATGACGTGAGCGCCGTCAACAACAGCACGGCAGCAAAGGATCGCTGCATGACAAGTCCTCGAGGTGAGGTACAGGCCCGGTGAGAACCACCATGCCCGAAGGTAATTCGTCGATACTCAGAGTACGAGGGCGCCAGCCGGCTAAAGCGTGGCTCGGGGTCTTCCTGGCGGCGGCCGTCGCCGTCCAACCACTGACGGTCGCTGCGCAGGTAAGCAGCCCGGACCCGATCCAGAACCCGCTGGTCCTTCGTTGGTGGCACGGGCTGGTCTTCCTCGGCGGCGTCTCAGGCCTGATGCTGCTGGACCAACCGGTCCAGCGATTTGTGCAGCGGAATCGGTCCGACCACTTGGACGACGACGCCACGATTCTGCGGCACTTCGGCCAACCCGAGGTATTCGGGACGGTTACCGTCGGCCTGCTGGGCGCGGGATTGATCAGCGGTAATGACGACCTTACCCGAGCCGGCGGCCGGCTGGCCGCCACCCTGGCGCTTGCCGGTGCCGCGGCGACCGGGATGAAGGTCGTACTGGGCCGCCCCCGGCCCAACGCGAGCCTCGACGCTGATGCATTCAACCCGTTCTCGGGCAACGATGCGATGCCCTCCGGGCATACGACCGTCGCGTTCGCGCTGGCTACCGCCCTGGCGGATGACATTCACCGGACCTGGGCAACCGTGGGACTCTATACCGTTGCCACTGGGGTGGGATGGTCACGGCTGAACGACAACAAGCACTGGCTGACCGACGTGGCGACGGGGGCGATGGTAGGGATCACGTCGGCCAAGCTGGTCAATGGGCACTGGCGCATCTTCAACCTGCATCCGCCGAGCGTACTGCTCGGCCCTCGCTATGCCGGTCTCTCGTGGCAGGTCAGGTTCTGAGCTCAATCGCCATCTCGCACCACGGCACAAGGTCTGGCTGAATTGGGATGGCGTGTTTCTGATGGGCCCGAACTATCTCCGCTTTCTGGCGGCGGTCGATGAGACCGGCACCATCCGGGAGGGCGGTCACGCGGTGGGCTGGAGCTACCGCACCTGCCTCAACCGGATCCGGCGCATGGAGCAGGCGCTCGGCCGCCCAGTGCTGCTGACGAAGCGGGGAGGCAGCACCGGTGGAAGCGCCCGCTTGACTCCTGAGGCCCGGCGCCTCGTGCGGATTTTCAAGCAGTGGCACCGGGACATGGAGCGGCTCAGCAAGCGTGCCTTCCGCCGTGCTCTCCAAAATCTGTGACTCGAACACGATAGGCACGGCGTTGCCTATCGGGCCTGGCAGCAGTACGTTGGGGGCTACTACCAGCGGAAGGCCGCCTTGCGCAGGCCTGGATTGGTTGGACTCGTGCTGCTCTGTATCAGTGTGCCCCTCGCCGGCCAATCTCCCGCCAAACCGGCGGACTCCCCGACAGTAAAGCTGAGCGGCTATCTCCAAGCGCGTGAGGTTTACCAGAGCAAGGTCGGGATCACGAGCTCGATCAATCGGGCTCGGCTTGCGGCGTCCGGCACCATTATCGAAGCGGTCACCTGGCGCATTCAAGGTGAGTTCCGCACCGGTTCGGTCGGGACCGGCAAGGCCAGCGTGTCCCTTCAGGACGGCTATGTGCGGTACGCCCCTCAATCCTGGGCCGTCCAGATCGGGCAGTTCAAGACGCCCTTCACTCGGGAGTACTACACCTCGCTCGCCGACATCGAAACCGCCGATCGATCGACGGTGGTGGATTCGCTCGCACCCAAGCGTGACATCGGCGTCATGGGCGAATACACCCACCGCAAGGTCAGCCTCTGGGCCGGCGTGTTCAATGGCGAAGGCCAGAACGTCACGGCGAATACCGACTCGACTGTGCTCGGCGTGGGAAGAGTGGCGGTTCGGCCGATGCCCGAGCTGTCACTCGCGGTCAACGGTGCCCGGTACTTCGGTGACAGCACGCGCTACGGGGTTGACGCGGCCTACGAGGGCAGCCGGGTCACACTCAAAGGCGAGTACATCGGTCAAGCCAGGGATGCGGCTGCGGGTCCCGACGACTGGGGTTGGTATGGCCTGGGTGCGCTGCGGGTAATTCCGGCTGTCCAAGCGGTTGCGAAGTACGAGGAGTTTGGGCGTCCAAGTATCACCACTGCAGTAAGGAACCGGGCTTGGACCGCCGGCCTGAACGTGTATCCAAACGGGCGCAATCTACGGCTGACCTTTGATTATGTATCGCGCAAGATCGGCGAGCCGGGCGTTCGCAAGGGAAGAATCCTAGCTCAAGTGCAAGCCAGGTTCTGAGATGCAATTCACTCGAGAGGTCTACGTGCGTGTGCGGTTCGCGGTGTTCCTCGGCTGGTTCGCCTTGGTGACCCCCCTCGCCGCCCAGCAGGCTCCAACGGGCCAGCTGATCGTGTTCAACGCAGGCAGCCTGGCAAGGCCATTCAGCGAGCTGCTGCGGGCATTCAAGGCCAAGTACCCCGATGTGGTGCCGGCCCAGGAGAATTCAGGCAGCCTGGAGGCGGCCCGAAAGCTCACCGACCTCGGCAAGATTCCCGATGTGCTCGGGGTGGCCGATTACGGGGTGATCCCCAAGCTTCTCATTCCGGCCCACACCACCTGGTATGCGACCTTTGCCCGCAACGCGATGGTGCTGATCCATACCGACCAGTCGGTCGGCGCTCGGGAGATCAATGGCCGGAACTGGTGGCAAGTGCTGCTCCGGCCCGGCGTGCGTGCCGGGCACTCGGACCCGGCGCTCGACCCCAACGGGTATCGCACCCTGATGGTCTTTCAACTGGCGGAGAAGTTCTACCACCAGCCCGGCCTCGCTTCCCGGCTCGAGCGGGCCCACCCTCCGAGGTACATCCGCCCCAAGGAGGCCGACCTGACGGCGCTGGTCCAGGCTGGCGAGCTGGACTATTCCTGGTCTTACGCGTCGATCGCCAAGACAGCGGGACTCCCCTACGTGCAGCTCCCGCCCGAGATCGATCTCAGCGACCCCAATCGGGCGGCTTGGTACAGCCAGGCCAAGGTGCGTCTGCCCGGGGCGAACCGTGTGGCCGGTGACTCGGTCGAGTTTCAGGGCGAGCCGATCGTGTATGGACTGACCATCCCGGCGGCCGCTCCCCATCCTCAGACCGCCATTGCGTTCGTGCGATTCGTCTTCTCCCCGGAAGGCCAGGCCATCCTGAAGGCCAACGGATTCATCGTCCTTCCGAAGCCCGTCGTGGGAGGACCAGGGAAGCCGCCGGCCGGTCTGTTCTGATTATCTTTGCCGGACCTTCGTCTTCCGGTAGAGTAAATGAGCGGCACCCCCAACATCCCCACCCCTCGAAACGAACCGGTGCTGAGCTATGCGCCGGGATCCCCGGAACGAGCGGCCCTCAAGGTCGCCCTTGCGGCCGTCGGCGCCGAGCAGGCGGACATTCCCGCCGTGGTGGGGGGCCGGGAGGTTCGTACCGGGGTCACCCACGACGTAGTCTCGCCCCATTGTCACGGGCGGGTGCTGGCCAGGACGCATCAGGCGGATCGGGCGACGATCGATGCTGCGGTGAAGACAGCAATCGAGGCTCAGCGCGACTGGAGCCAGTGGCCCTTCGAGGATCGAGCCGCGGTCTTCCTCAGGGCCGCCGAGCTGCTGGCGACGACGTACCGCCAGCTTCTGAACGCGGCCACCATGCTGGGCCAAAGCAAGACGGCGTACCAGGCCGAGATCGACAGCGCGTGCGAGCTGATCGACTTCCTGCGATTCAATGTGCACTTTGCCGAACGGATCTACCGCGAGCAGCCCGAGTCATCGGCCGGCGTCTGGAACCGTATGGATCATCGCCCGCTCGAGGGCTTCGTCTACGCCATTACGCCGTTCAACTTCACAGCAATCGGCGGCAATCTCCCAACCGCGCCCGCCTTGATGGGCAACGCCGTGGTGTGGAAGCCGTCTGCCACGGCGATGCTCAGTAACTGGCACTTCTTCAAGCTGCTCGAAGAGGCTGGGCTCCCCCCAGGGGTCATCAACTTCCTCCCCGGAAATTCGATCGAGGTGAGCGAAACCCTGCTCGCGGAGCGGCACCTCGCCGGCATTCATTTCACCGGATCGACTGCTGTCTTCCATAGTCTGTGGCGATCGGTGGCGCAGAACCTGGAGCGGTACGCCGCGTATCCCCGGATCGTGGGCGAGACCGGTGGTAAGGACTTCATCCTGGCTCACCCGAGCGCGGATGTGGACGCGCTTGCGGTGGGAATCGTTCGTGGCGCGTATGAGTATCAGGGGCAGAAGTGCAGCGCTGCTTCGCGCGCGTACATCCCCGACACCTTGTGGCCGGCGGTGCGGGATCGGGTCGTCGGGATGATCGAGGACATCAGGGTGGGCGACGTGGCCGACTTCCGAAACTTCATGGGTGCGGTGATCGACCGGCGTGCATTCACGAGACTGCGGGACCATCTGGAAGCGGCCAAGCGAGACCCAGGGGTGAAGATCCTGGCAGGGGGTGGAACCGACGATTCAGTGGGGTTCTTTGTGCAGCCCACCCTGATCCAGGTGGAGGATCCGGTTTACCGGCTGATGTGCGAGGAGTTGTTCGGTCCGGTGCTCACCGCATACGTATATCCTGCCAGCCGGTGGAATGAAACGCTTACGCTGGTGGACCAGACCAGTCCCTACGCGCTGACCGGTGCCGTGTTTGCCCGCGACCGGCGGGCACTGGCCGAAGCGGACCGAGCCCTCCGAAACGCAGCCGGCAACTACTACATCAACGACAAGCCGACCGGAGCGGTAGTGGGCCAACAGCCATTCGGTGGCGCGCGCGCCAGCGGCACCAACGACAAGGCCGGCTCGGTGTTAAACCTGCTTCGGTGGGTCTCGCCTCGGAGCATCAAGGAGACGCTGAGCCCGCCGAAGGACTATCGCTACCCCTTCATGCAGGCGGAGTAGTCAGGACGGCCGTGCGGCGTATCTCGGGACGGGCAGCGGTGCTGTCAGTGCTGCTGTGGGGTCGGGGGAGTGCCGGCCACGCGCAGAGCCAGGTGGGGGAAGTGCGATATAGCGCGACTCAGCTCAACTGCGCCCAGTTTCTTGAGACCACCGAATCCGATATTCAGACTGAGACCAGTGGGCGGATCCGGGAGCAGACGGCGGGGCGGAGAGGCGTGTGGCAGTTCCGGGCCACGCCGGCGGTGGACGGAGTGTCGCTGGAGGGATGGCTGGACTCACTCTCTCTGTGGCGCAAATCCCAGGAAACCACGATACGTCCCGATACTGACGGCTTGCTGGGAGGGCGCTATCGTGGCGCTCTGAGTGGATCAGGCACCTATCTCAGTCAGGCTCGCCCGTTCGTACCCGATGAGGTGGCGGAGGTTGCCGGGATGGGCACGGCACTCGACGACTTCTTTCCGCCTCTGCCACCCCGGCTGCTCCGGCCGGGACAAGCGTGGAGCGACTCGGCAGGTGTCACGCTCCGGCGGATGGCCGACAGCGGAATGTCCGGGGTTCCGCTCTACCGATTCGAGCTGGACATCCGGCGGGAGGCGAGGAGCAATCCCATTCCAAGAGACACCGCTTCCCTCCCGCTTCGTCAGGTGAGCCAGGAGCACGGCACTTTCGTGTGGCACCCCCTGCTTGGACTCTTGCGACGGGACCGGCGGATCATGGTGGAGACCTCGGTTCCAGCGGGGCGCTCGATCCGCCAGCCGGTGCGCTCGCGAGTGAAGCAGCGGATCACGGTTCGTCGCGACCTCACCGTTCCCCCGGAGCATAACGGCCGCTGCTAACCGGTGGCCGTCCTGCGGCTGATGAACCGCTGCTCGGTATCGAACAGCAGAGACGCCAATCCAAATACCACCAGCGTGACCAGGACCAGTAGCAGGATGTCGAGCTGCATCGAGAACTCCGCCGGCTGGCCAAAGGCATGCCGCATCAGGTCGACTTGATAGGTGACCGGGTTCGCCTGTGCCAGCAGCCGAAGGAGGTGCGGCATGCCCCTGGTTGGGTACAGCGCGCCGCTCACGAAGAGCAGGGGAAACAGCACCACATTGATCACGCCGGCGAAGTT
>JAXDMF010000441.1:0-8500 GCA_034666205.1 Gemmatimonadales bacterium | reverse complement strand
GAGAGGAGTCCCTCGATACGGGCCACCCGGTCGCCCGATTCCACCAGCTTGTGATAGGTGTCGATGATGGGCAGCCCGGCACCCACGGTGGCCTCGTGCAGGATCCGGCGGCCGCGGGCCCGGGCGGTCTGCCACAAGGAATCGCTGACCAATCGCCGGCCTGCCAGCGGCCGCTTGTTGGCGAGCACCAGATCCATCCCGTGGGTGAGCGCCTGCTGCAGGGCCGGTCCAGTGTCGTCCGCAGTAAGGTCGATCAGGACCGGCCGGGTCAGCGCGTAACTGGCGATGTGTGCGACTGCCTCTTCGGCGTTCGCAGCGCGACCATTTTGGAGATCCGCCAGCCGGCGCCCTTTCCGTTTCTCGGATGCGAGGCTCGCCAGCTTTCGGGGGCCGATGCCCTGCGGATCGAAGACGAAGCCGGAGCGGTCGATGACTGCCGCCACCCGCAGAGAGAGGGTCGGACGATCGACCCGGCCCAATAGCGAGGCGAGGGCTTGCCCGATCTGACCATAGCCGAGCAGAACCAGCTCCATCCGCTCGGGCCGCACCACCGACCCTCCGGCAATCCGAGAGAGTTGGAAGGCCGTGTGGATCCGGCGTTGTGCCTCGGCAGCCTCGTTGGCCGACACAACCACCGAAATGTTCAGCTCGGAGGAGCCCTGCGCGATGGCCACCACGTTGATCCCGCCGGCCGCAAGGGCGGAGAACACCCCAGCCGCGACGCCCGGCGTGCCATGCATGCCCAGGCCCACCACAGCCACCGTCGCCATGCCCGGGCTCACCTCTACGCCATCGATCTCCCGCCGGGCGATCTCTCCTTGAAACTCGGCCAGCAAACTCCGGCGTGCCTGCTCGGCAAAGGCCTCCGGCACGCTGAAGCAGATCGAGTGCTCCGAGGATGCCTGCGAGATCAGCGAGACCGAGATTCGGCGGCTGTGGAGCGCGGCGAAGGTGCGAGCCGCGATCCCCGGAACGCCGAGCATCCCGTTTCCGGTGACCGTAATGAGCGCCTGTCCGCCGGCGGCAGTCAGCGCCTTCACGGGAAACTTCCCCGGCGCCGCCCGCTCGGACACCTCGGTCCCTGCCGAGGTAGGGTCCGCGAACGGCCGTATATGAATCGGGATGCGTCGCCCGGCCAGGGGGATGAGCGCGCGGGGGTGGAGTACCTTGGCGCCATAGTAGGCGAGCTCGGCCGCCTCGCGGGCATGCAGTTGGGGGATGACCCGCGCGTCCGGCACCACCCGCGGATCGGCGGTGAGCAGGCCGGGGACGTCCTTCCAGAGCAGCACCCGGGAAGCACCGAGCGCGCGAGCCAGCAGAGTGGCGGTGAGATCGGAGCCGCCTCTCCCGAGAGTGGTCACGTCTCCCGTCGGGGCGGCGCCGAGAAATCCGGGGACAACCGGAATGGCGCCGCGGGTGAGGATCGGCTGCAGGATCCGCTGGGCGTTCCGGTCGGTGCGGGAGAAATCCGGCGAAGCCTGCCCGAATATCCCATCGGTTTGGATGACATCCGCGGCATCGACGTACCTGGCCTTGACTCCTGCCTGCTCGAGCGCGGCCGCAAAGAGTCGGGCGCTCAGCCGCTCACCCCGGGACACGAGATAATCGTTAGTGCGGGCGGTGAGCTCTCGAACCAGGCGGAGACCTTGGGCCAATGCCTCGAGCTCCTGGAATACATCGGCGACGTACGCCAACATCTCCGCCCGCGCCCGCCCGGCCGGCAGCAATGCCCGGGCCATTTCTGCGTGACGCGAGCGCAGCTGGGCGATGAGCGAAGCGACGGTACGCTCGTCGCCGTCCCCCGCCTGCCGAGCCACCTCGAGGAGAGCATCGGTGACGCCTGCCATCGCGGAGACGACCACGACCGTGGGCTCCGGGCGGTAGCTCCCGATGATCTCGACGGCATGGCAGACGGCGGGGGAGTCGGCTAGCGAGGCACCGCCGAACTTGTGCACCGACGGTGCCCGGCGATGACGTGGCATAGTTTGGTCGATGTTAACACGGGGATCAGTCGGGAGCTAGCTCCCGGCTCCAGGCTCTTCTACCTTCCCCCCATGCTCGCGCTCCTCAAGCTCATCCAGTCCCTCATCAAGACGCTGCACTCCGCGGGGACGCCAGGGCAGGTAGCCGCCGGGATGGCTCTCGGCTCCGCGCTCGGGCTCACCCCCCTGATGAGCTTGCATAACCTGGCCATCTTTTCCCTGCTGGTGCTGCTGAATGTGTCGTTCGGTGGAGGCATGCTTGGTTGGATGCTGTTTGTGCCGGTCGGATTTCTCCTGGATCCGGTGTTCGATAAGATCGGCCTGAGCCTGCTCACGGCGCCGTCGCTGAAACCGGTCTGGACCGACTGGACCAACACCCCGATCGTACCCTATACCGACTTCAACAACACCATCGTTCTCGGGAGCTTCGTCAGCTGGCTGCTGCTGGCCGTCCCGATCTTCTTCGCGGCCCGATACGGCGTGGCGAAGTACCGGGCAACGATCGGCGAGCGAGTCCGACAGTCGAAGGCCTACAAGGCGCTCACCGCCTCCCAGGTCTACAACATCTACAAGATGTTCCGGCCATGAAGGTGAAGATCTTTCGCTGGAAAGCGATCGGACCGCTGCTCTTGCTCTTCATCCTGCTGGCCGTCCTGGTGTGGATCTTCGCCGAGCCGGTGGCCCGGCAGACGACCGAGGAAGCGAGCAGCGAGCTGCTCGGCACCGAGGTGGATGTCGGAAAGCTCGATCTGCTGCCCCGGCAGGCCTCGGTCGAGCTGCGCGCCCTCCAGATCGCCGATCCCTTCGTGCTCACCCGCAACCTCATCGAAGCCGACCAGATCCGGCTCAAGCTCAATCCGGCCGCGCTGGCCGAGAAGAAAATCGTCATCGAAAACCTGAGCCTGCATGGGATGCGCTTCGCGACGGCACGAAGGAAGCCCGCCAGGCCCCCCAGCGGTAAGGGCTTTGCGCCCCAGGTCTACCGGGCGGTGAGCCAATGGGCCAAGCAGTTCGATGTGCCGCTGCTGTCGCTTACGCCGATCGATACCATTCGCCAGCTTGCGCTGGATCCCACTCAGCTCACCACCATCCGGGAAGCCCAGTCGCTTCTCACCCGCACCGATTCGGTCCGAAAGGGGCTGGAGCAGGGATTTCAGCAGCTGAATATCGAATCAACGCTCGACTCGGCCCGCGCACTGGCTCAGCGGCTCGGCGCCACCGATCCGAAGAAGCTCGGCCTCGATGGCACCCGACAGGCTATCCAGTCGGTCCAGCAGACGCTGAAGGAGGTGGAGAACGCCAAGAAACGGATACAGGCGCTGGAGCGGAACGCGCAGACCGCAGTGCAGTTTCTGGGGCAGGGGGTCCAAGGTCTCGACCAGGCCAGGCAGAAGGATTTCGCGTTCGCCAAGTCCTTGCTCAAGCTGCCGACCTTCTCCGCTCCCGAGATTGGCGGGGCGCTCTTCGGCAAGGTAAGCATCGATCGCTTCAAACAGGCGGCATATTGGGCCGAGCTGGCTCAGCAGTACATGCCCCCCGGACTTCTGCCTCGACCCACCCCGGGCCCCAACCGGCTTCGGGCGGCGGGGGAGACGATCGAGTTTCCCAAGCCGAAGGAGCTTCCCCGGTTTCTGCTGGAGCAGGGCCAGCTCGATTTCTCGATCGGTGGGACCGGCCCGATCCAGGGGGCCTACACGGCCACCGTCCAGGGCCTGACGTCGACTCCGGCGCTCTATGGCCGCCCCGCGATGATCACGGCCAGCCGCCGTGCCGCCGGATCGGGGCTCGCCTCGATCGACGTCGGCGCGGTTCTCAACCACCTGACCGCCCGCACTCATGATTCTGCCAGTGCTCGTCTGCAAGGCATCAAGCTGCCTTCCTTCGATCTTCCCGGTCTCCCGTTGCGGGTTGACCCGGGCACCGGGTCGAGTAGCCTCATGTTCTCGATGAGAAACGCCGGCGCCGAGTTGCGGGGGCGTTGGGCAATCGGCTCGAACAAAGTCAGCTGGATCGCGGACAGCGCCGGACGGCGATTGAACGATATCGAGCGACTGGTTCTGCGGGTCGTGACGGGGCTGAACGATTTACAGGTGGTCGCCGAGCTGAGTGGAAGCATCGCGTCGCCCAAGTTCTCGGTCTCCAGCAACCTCGACCAGGCCATCGCCCAGCAACTCAAGGCGGTTGTCGGAGAGGAGGTGGCCAAGGCCGAGAAGATGGTACGAGCGAAGGTGGACAGTCTCGTGGCTGACAAGGTAGAGCCAGTGAAGCGACAGGTCGCTGCGGTACAGACCGAAGCCACTCAGCGGATTCAGGCCGAGAAGCAGCGGCTCGACGGGGTGGAGAAGCAGTTGAAGGCCGAGTTGCAGCGGCTGACCCGCGGGTTGGCGCCGGGGATCGAGTTGCCGAAGATCAAGTTGTGACCTTGCGATTGCACGATCAAACTTCAGAGTGGAATCCCCGATGCGCATCGGAGTCCCCAAGGAGACTTCGGCGGGCGAGCGCCGCGTAGCGCTCGTACCTGAGTCGTCTAAGAAGCTGATCCAGTCGGGATACACCATCGCGGTGGAAGCCGGGGCCGGTGATGCGGCCGGCTTTCCGGATTCAGCATACCGCGAGGTCGGGGTCACCCTCTGGGGCGACCCGGCCGCCTTGCTGAGCTCGGCCGACCTGGTGCTGAAGGTGAATGCCCCCAGTACCGGGGATGGGCAGGGAAGCGAGACCGATTGGATGCAGGAAGGGGCCATCTACATCGGCTCTCTGATGCCGCTCCGCAATCTTGAGGCGGTGCGTGCGCTCGCCGCCCGCCGGGTCACGGCCTTCTCCACCGACGCCATTCCCCGTACTACCCGCGCCCAATCGATGGATACGCTTTCGTCGATGGCCAACATCTCCGGCTACAAGGGAGCGCTCCTGGCCGCCGCCGAGCTGAACAAGTACTTCCCCATGCTGATGACCGCTGCCGGCACGGTGCCGCCGGCCAAGGTGTTCGTCATTGGTGCCGGTGTTGCGGGACTGCAGGCCATTGCGACAGCGCGACGGCTCGGCGCCAACGTCTTTGCCACCGACGTGCGGCCCGAGGTTAAGGAACAGATCGAGAGCGTGGGAGGGAAATACGTGGGCATCGAGCTCGCGGGCGGGGCCTCGGCGGGAGGTGGCTATGCCAAAGAGCTGACTGAGGCCGATCGGCTGCGCCAGCAAGAGCTCCTCGCCGCGCAATGCGCCCAGTCTGATGCGGTGATCACCACGGCGCTCATCGGCGGCGTCTTTGCGCCACGCCTCATCACCGCTGACATGGTGAGGGCAATGAAGCCAGGCTCGGTGATCATGGATCTTGCCGCGGACGGCGGCGGTAATTGCGAGCTTTCCCGTCCAGGAGAGCGGGTCAGCGTCGGGGGAGTCACCATCCTCGCTCCACTCAACCTCCCGGCGACGATGCCCCTGCACGCGAGCCTTCTTTTCTCCCGTAATCTCACGGCCTTTATTCAGGCCTTCACCAAGGACAACGCCTTTAAGGTGGACCTCACCGACGACATTCAGCTGGGCTCGGTGATCACCTACGAAGGCGCGGTGAAGCACCAGCGTACCCAGGATGCCTTACAGAAGGTGGGAACATGACGCAGCCGCTCGACTTCTGGTCCATGCTCTTTGTCTTCGTGCTCGCCTCCTTCGTTGGAGTGGGGGTGGTCCGGCGGGTGTCGCGGCTGTTGCACACGCCGCTGATGTCGATCACCAACGCTATCTCGGCCATCGCCGTGGTCGGCTCGATCATCGTGACCGGTGCCGACTATCCCCGTGGAATACGGATCCTGGGGGCGATCGCACTGTTCGCGTCCATGACAAACATCGTCAGCGGCTTCCTCATTACCGACCGGATGCTGAAGATGTTCAAGACGGAGCGTAAGCCGGGAGCGGACGGCGGCCCATGAGCCACGGGATCGTCCAGCTCGCTTACCTCGTCGCTACGGTCTTATTCATCTTCGCGCTACACTGGATGAACACGCCGGCCACGGCCCGCAAGGCCGTGTACGCCGGGGTCGTCGCGATGTCCATCGCGATCATTGCAACCTGGGCTCAGCCGGAGGTGGTCCACCACGGATGGATTGTCCTGGCCATCATCGCGGGATTCGTGGTCGGCGTGCCGCTGTCCCGGGTTCCGCTCACCGCAGTCCCTCAGCGAACTGCCCTCTCCCATGCCTTTGGCGGCCTTGCCGCGGGCCTGGTGGGAACCGCCAAGTACTACCTCTGGGCGTCGGAAGGTCCCGAGAACCTGACGGCGTTCCGGATGGTGGCCATCATCGTGGAGGTTCTGCTCGGCTACCTGACGTTCACCGGAAGCCTCATGGCGGCGGGCAAGCTGCAGGAGATCAAGTGGATCCCCCAGCGCCCGGTCACCTACCCGATGCAGAACCTGACCAATCTCGGGCTTCTGGTGGTTGCCTTGCTGGCGGGCACAGCACTGGTTCTCCATCCTACCGCCGCATGGGGCCTGGCCCTCTTCCCGGTCATCATCGCGCTCGCCCTGGTGTTCGGGGTCCTGCTGATCATACCCATCGGCGGGGCCGACATGCCGACGGTGATCGCAATCCTCAATTCGTACGCCGGCCTGGCCGCGGTGGCCATGGGCTTTGTGTTGGACAACAAGCTGCTGATCACGGCCGGCGCGCTGGATGGCTCGAGTGGTCTCATCCTGGCCATCATCATGTGCCGGGCAATGAACCGGTCGTTCACCAATGTGCTCTTCGGCGCGTTTGGCCAGGCCAAGCCGGTCACGGCCGGCGGCGATCAGAAGGCGTACAAATCGGAGACCATCGAGGGGGCAGCCCAGGTTCTGGAGCAGGCCAACCTGGTGGTGATCGTGCCCGGCTACGGCATGGCCGTCGCCCAGGCCCAGCACAAGGTCCGCGAGCTGTATGATCAGCTCAAGAAGCGCGGGGTGACAGTGAAGTTCGCCATCCATCCGGTTGCGGGCCGGATGCCGGGGCATATGAACGTGCTGCTTGCGGAGGCGAACATTCCATACACCGATCTGGTAGAAATGGACGAGATCAATCCCGAAATGCCCCAGTGCGACGTTGCCCTGGTGGTGGGGGCCAACGACGTCGTCAATCCCGCAGCCCGGACCGACAAGAATAGTCCGATCTTCGGTATGCCGATTATCGCTGCCGACCGCGCAAAGACCGTATTCGCCATCAAACGAAGCAAGAATCCCGGGTTCGCCGGTATCGACAACGAGCTGTACTTCTCCGAGAGAACCTGGATGCTCTTCGGAGACGCCAAGAACGTGGTCGGTGAACTGGTCAAGCAACTGTCCGGCGGTGGCACGCATTGAGTTCTCAGTGCAGCCGCCGACCGCGCGTTCTTTCACTCAGCTCTGAGGCCGTCATGCGATCGCCCGCCCTTTCGCTGGTCCTCCTGCTTGCCGCAGCTCCTGCCGTCCGGGCCCAGGATTGCCTCGAGCAGATCAAGTTTCCCGAGGTCGGACGCTGGGCCGAGTACAAGGCGCTCTACAATGGAAAGGACCCCTATACGGTCCGCTACGCCGTCATCGGGAGCGAGAAGCGGGGCGGGGCCGACCTGAAATGGGTCGAGCTTCGGATGGTGGGGGCAGACAAGGACAAGAACTTCACCTACCAGGTGCTGGTACCAGGAGCGCCCAGCGAGATGGCCAACGTTCAGGAAATCATCATGAAGGCCGGCGACAAACCCGCCATGAAAATGAATGGCATGATGATGAAGATGATCCGCGGCCAGCTGGACAAGCAGAACTTCCTGGCTGACGTCTGCAAGGAAGTGACCCTGGTCGGTGAGGAAAAGGTCACCGTTCCGGCCGGCCGGATCCAGGCCCGGCACTATCACAGCGCCAAGTACGGCTCCGACAGCTGGGTTGCGTCGTCCGTGCCGTTTGCGCTGGTGAAGTCGGTGGGGAAGAACTACCAGATGGAGCTGGCTGTCCATGGCAATGGGGCTAAGTCGTCCATTACCGAGCAGCCCCAAGAGATGCCGGGAATGGGAGGGCCGTCGGGCCAATAAAGTGGTTAGTGGTCTCCGGGTTCACCCCGAGCTTGTTTCATGCTGATACGCTGTAGTGGCGCTGCCGGCTGTAAGACTGCCAAAGTTGCATACACTCCGGTCACGGCGACTGTCGTTTGTGAATTGTCGCCGCAACTCTCCATCCCGCCATAGTTTACCTAAGGTGTTGATTTTTCGCATCTTAGGTAGTATATTGGCCGACTGAAATTTGGCTCGGCCTCAGTCGTGGCTGGCACCCGAGGTAGGGGACGGGAGTCCCATAGGAGGCTAGAAGCGTGACAATCAAGGCACGTACCAAGCGTCGCCCGGTGCGACCGGCGCAGATCGCTCGTGCAATCGATGAGGGCCGCGAGAGTCTCGATCTATACCTGGACGAGATCAGTCGGGTTCCCCTCCTCAACCGCGAGGAGGAAATGGAGCGCGCCCGCAAGGCGTTCCAAGGCAATGGGACGGCCCAGGAACGGCTGGCTCGCCACAATGTGCGCTTT
>JAXDMF010000440.1:0-5907 GCA_034666205.1 Gemmatimonadales bacterium | reverse complement strand
CCTTACCTGGGATCAGAGTAGCACGCTCAAGTGGAGCCGCCAGCCAGGTGACAATCTCATTCGGGTCCGGACCCCGCTGCAGACTTTCGGCGTCTCCATCCGGATGAACCTGCTCGGTTTTGCTATCGCCCGGCTGGATTACTCGATCCCTCAGGAGCGGCGGATGGTAAAGGGGCTCTGGACCTTCAGTTTGGGGCCGGCGTTTTAGCGGCGGGGCAGCGTGGCAGCGGGGCGGCGGGGCAGTGCTCGGAGTCGAGCACATGCGCGACCTCTGAATAGCAGCCCCCTGCCCCGCCGCCCCGCTGCCCCACTATCTTCTTACGCGTGATCCTCAGAACCATATCCTCCGGAGCCGTCGTGGCGCTCCTGGCGGGCTGCGGCGGGGGCAGTCCGGAGCTCGCGTCCGGCAGCCTGCCTTCAGCGTCACGCGCCGTTCCCAGCGTCACTGCGCTCAGAATCCCGCGTGACGGCGGGCTCGCCCGGCTGTACCGGATACCCTCGCTCGACTCTGCGGCCTGGAAGGCGGCCGATGCCCTTCCTCCCATTGCAACTCCCGTGGGTGCGGACGCCGAGCAGGGACTGGTATTCGCGCTCGATCGGAAGAACAACGTCGTCGCCCTCGATCTCGATACCCGCCGGGTCCGCACCTACCTCGAGAACGTCCGGTTCGCCACACTGGGCCCCGACGGAGCGCTCTATGCGGTGGATACCGGAAGCACTGTCACTCAGCTCGTGCGCCGCACGCCCGTTCGCTTTCGCTCCAAGCTGCAGGGCAAACCGACTGAGCTGCACGGAACCATCGACGGTGCGTTGGTGGCTCGCCTCGGCGGGAGTCATCCGGAACTGGAGTTTCTCGGCTCGGACCAGGCGCCCACGTCCACGCCGATACCCGAAGGTCAGGTGGCAGCCAGCTTCCTCGGTGACCTGATCGCAGTCGCAGCCGACACCGCTGTCGTGTTGTATACCCCCCAGAACAAGTCCAAGCCGCACTCGATCCCGGTAGACGGCGACGCCCGCGCCGTGCTCTTTTCGCCCTCGGGCCACCGGATCTACATTGCGCGCGCGGCCGCACCGCTCCTCGTGCTCGACCGGTTCGAGGGCACTCACCTGCGGGAGATCGAGCTGCCCGGACCCGCTCGTGCGCTCCGCGGCGACATGTATGGCAACTGGCTCCTGGTGCAGCCTCAGGTGGGCGACTCGGTCTGGGTGATCGACATGGGGAGCGGTAAATACCTTGGTTCCACCGCCGCGCGCTGGACCGACGACCTGCCGGCCGTTGCGCCTCCCCATACCCTGCTCGTCCGGCGAGGAACTGATCTGGTCGCTCTCGACCTGTCCGCGAAAGACTTCAGTGAGGCCGGGCGGATCAAAGGTGGCGCGGCCGATTTCTGGCTGCCGCTCGCCTGGAAACCGGCCCAGGAGAATGAGCTACCAATTGAGGCCGACTCGGCGGCGCTCGCCGCCTCCGATACCGGCCCCGCCCGGCCAACCGTCTATCTCCAGGTGAGTAGCTCTCAGAATCCGACTTGGGCCAGCGAGCTATCGGACAAGCTGCGGGCTGCCGGCCTGCCGGCGGCGGTGCTGACTCCCCGGCGCTCAGGCGAGCTCTTCCGCGTAGTGCTCGGCCCATACGCAACCAGAGAGCAGGCAGAGGAAACCGGCCGGAAGTTGGGTATGCCATCGTTCATCGTCACCGCACAGGATCAGTCGACTCAATAGGGCTCCCCTCGTCACCGGGAATGCCGGCATGAAGCTCACCAAGCTCGAACTCTGCGGGTTCAAATCGTTTGCCGACACGGTGACGCTCACCTTCGAGGAGGGCGTGACCGCCATTGTAGGCCCCAACGGATGCGGCAAATCCAACGTTTCGGATTCGGTGCGCTGGGTGCTCGGCGAGCAGTCGGCTCGGCTCCTGCGCGGCGGCAAGATGGAGGACGTGATCTTCCAGGGCTCGGCGGCCCGGCGGCCCGTAAACGTGACGGAGGTCTCGCTCTTTCTCGACAACAGTGATGGTGACCTGCCGATCGCATACCGGGAGGTCGTGGTCACCCGGCGTCTCTCCCGCTCGGGACAGAGCGACTATCTGCTCAACGGCTCACCGGTGCGCCTGCGCGACATCCAGGATCTGTTGCGAGGCACCGGACTCGGAAGTGATGCGGGGGTCGTCATCGAGGCAAAGATGATCGACCTCCTCCTGTCGGACCGGGCCGAAGAGCGGCGGTCTCTTTTCGAGGAGGCAGCGGGAATCGGACTCTATCGCGACCGGAAGGGCAGCACCGAACGCCGGCTGGAAGAAACCGCCGTCGACCTCCAGCGGGTGGATGACCTGGTCTCCGAGGTGCAGTCCCAGATCCGCAGCCTTGCCCGCCAGCGCGGCAAGGCCGAACGGCACGCCAAGCTGTCCGAGGAGAAGTTCACCGTCCAGCTCACTCTGGCCCGGCGCCTGCTCGATCGCCTGGCCGGAGAAGCGGCCGGTATGGAAGCGCGGTTCGCCGAGCTGGCCGATCTGCTGCCTTCGACTCGTCGGCACTTGTCGGAAGGAGAGGCCGGCCGAGAACAGCTGGCCCGCGCCCGCGCGGCCGCGGTGGCCCAGCGAACCGAGATCACCCGACGTCTCGCCACGCTTCAGGTGGAGATCGGCAGAATCGACGGAGACCTGGCGCTCGCGGCTGAGCGGCTCGCCAATGCATCATCGCGGCGGCTCCGCGCAGCCGAGGAGCGGGCTCACATGCAGCAGCGAGCATCCCAGGCCGCCATCGAGCAGGCGGCTGCAGACGAGGACCGGAACGCGGCCGCGGCCGAGCACGAGCGAATTCTGGCCGAGCTGACCGGGCGCGGGACTGAAGAGGATGCCGTTCGAAACCGCCTCAGCGAGCAACGCACCACCGTGCGCCGTTTGGAGCAGGAGCTCCAAGGCCAGGCCCAGTCACTCAAATCACTCGAAGGTGAGCGAACCGCGCTCGAGGGCGAGTTGGCCTCCCTGCGTGAGCGCACGGCCCAGGCTGCGGCTCAGCTGGCGAGCCTGCGCTCGGAGCTGGCCGCCTCCGAGCGGCGCCGGGACAGCGCAATCGATCGAGCCGGCTTTCTCAGTCAGGAGGCCAAACGTGCTACGGCCGCGGCTGAGCACGCCCGTCATCTTCTGGCCGAGACGCGCGAGCGAGAGGCAATGAATCGAGCCGACCGGCGCCAGGCAGAAGAAACTCTGGCCCAGATGGCGGCGCGCCGGCAGGCCCTGGAGGAGCTGGAGCGAGACCGGGTAGGGCTGGCGCCGGGGGCCGCGGCGTTGCTGGCCGCCCGCGACCGATTCGATGGAGGCGTGCTCGGTCCGCTCAGCGATTTTGTCAGCACGGGCCACGAGGACGCAGAACTGGCCGAGCGGTTGCTCGGAGATTGGATGCATGCCGTGCTGGTCCGCAGCGCCGATACGGTGCGGCAAGTTCAGACGTGGCATGCGGACCACCAGCCCGGCGCGCTGGTGCTGCTGCCGCTGGAGCCCGGTCCCGTGACCATTTCCGGTGGACAGCCGCTCGACAATCGGCTACGGGTGGAAGGCCCTGCTGCGGGGTGGGTGCGTGCCGCTCTGGCCGGATCGGAGATTCTCGATGACTCGGGCCACGTCCTCCGCCGCGCCAGCGGGGCCATCTTCCTGTCCGGTGCGGGCACTCCCTCCGGCCCACTGCGGAGACGAGCGGAGCTCGCGACGCTTGTCCAGGACGTAGCTCAGGCCGAGGCCGCGGTTTCGGCAGCGGATGCGGCTCTCCGCCAGACCGCCGAGGAGCTGACGCAGCGGGAACACAGCCTTGCAGAGCTGACCGCTGCCGCCGACCAAGCGCGCGATGCGGAGCGGCAGGCGCTGGCGGCACGTGAGGACGTGCTCCGACTGGTGGGCAATCTGACCAGAGAATCCGCCGAATCGGAGGCCCAGCTCCAGCGCCTGAGCGACCGGGTTGCCCGCTCTGCCCAACGGCTGGCCGAGATCGACGAGGCACTGGTGTCCGGTGAGCTGACTCGGGCACGGCTGGAAAATGAGCTCGGCATCGGCCGCACTCTGCTGGCAGAGCTGGAGGCCGAACAGGAGGCGGCCCGGGAACAGCGCGCGCACTGGCAGGTCCAGGAAGCGCACCTGGCCGGCAGCCTGAGGGCGGCCACGGAGCGGCTCGAGCGGGCTGGCCAGGTGCGCGCCGAGGCTGAAACGGCGACAAGCTCACTTGCCAGGGAGTTGTTGCAACTCGAGGCTGAGACCGGCGTGCTGGCCGGTCAGCAGGCCGAGTGGCTCGAGACACGTGCGGAGCGACAAGCCGCACTGGAGGAGCTGGAGGCCGCCAGCACCCAGGCCGAAACCGGCCTCTCCCGAGCCGAGGCCGCGCTGAGCAGAGCCGAGGGCGCGGTGGCCGAGGCGCGGGCTCGGCTCGAATCGGCTGGCGAGGAAAGCCACTCCCTTCAGGTGCGGCTGACCGAGGCGGCGGGAACGCGCCGCAGCATCGTGGAACGCGTCGAGGCCGAGTGGCATCGGCCGTTCGACACGCTAATGGATTCAGCCGTGCTCCTCGACCTCGATCTCGAGACTCTGGAATCGGAGACCTCGAGAATCGTGGCGGCGCTTGAGTCGATCGGTCCGGTCAACCCGCTGGCGGTTGAAGAGCATGCGGAGGAGACAAAACGGCTCGATTTCCTGACCTCGCAGCGGGATGATCTGGTCAGTGCCCGCCAGTCGCTGATTCAGGCCATCCGGGAAATCGACGGCACCGCCCGGACCATGTTTGTCGAGACTTTCACCGCCATTCAGGCCAATTTCTCCAAGGTGTTCCAAACTCTCTTCGGCGGCGGCGAGTGCGAGCTGAGGCTGGCCAGTCCGGACGATCCGCTCGAGAGCGAGATCGACATCCATGCCGCGCCCAGGGGCAAGCGCACCCAGCGAATTCACTTGCTGTCCTCCGGGGAGCGGACACTTGTGGCCGTTTCCCTGCTCTTCAGCATCTATCTCACCAAGCCGAGCCCTTTCTGCCTCATGGATGAGGTCGATGCCCCGCTCGACGATGCCAACGTGGGACGCTTTACCCGCCTACTCGAGGAGTTCAAGATCGAGACCCAATTCCTGGTGATCACCCACAACCCGAGGACCATGCAGGCCGCCGATGCGGTCTACGGCGTCACCATGCAGGAGCCGGGGGTGTCGACGATCGTTGGGGTGAGACTGGGAGAGAAAGAGCACGTCTAGGTCTGGCGATGGCCTGGCCCTTGCTACAGACTTCGTAGGAGTCCAAACTCCTCATCCCGAGGGACCGAGGGACCTACTCCGCGGGTCATCAGGACCGCTAGCTAGGTCCCTCGCTGCGCTCGGGATGAAGGGCCGATCGTGGAAGCCGATTCAGGAGCATAGATGCTCATCGTAATGCGCCATGGCGCGCCGGAAGAGGACGTTCGCCGGGTGGTAGCCACCATCGAGGAGATGGGCTACCAGGCGCGGCCTATGCCGGGGAAACAGCGTACCACGGTCGGTCTCGTAGGCAACGACGGCAGGGTGGATGGGTCCCGTCTCGCGGCGCTCTCCGGAGTGCAGGAGATTATCCACGTCACCAAGCCGTACAAGCAGGTGTCGCGAGAGTGGAAGCCCGACTCGACTGTAATTCGCCTTCCCGGTGGGCTCACCGTGGGTGGCGACGAAGTCATCGTGATGGCGGGCCCCTGCTCGGTAGAAAGCGAGCGGCAGATACTCGAGGCCGCTCGAGTGGTGCGCGAGGCTGGTGCCACGGTGCTTCGAGGCGGTGCGTTTAAGCCGCGCAGCTCGCCCTACTCGTTTCAGGGGCTGGGACGGGCTGGTCTCAAGTTGCTCGGCCGGGCCCGGGCAGAAACCGGCCTTCTCATCGTCACCGAAGCCATGGATGGCGAGGGCATGGATTGGGTGGC
>JAXDMF010000439.1:0-3408 GCA_034666205.1 Gemmatimonadales bacterium | reverse complement strand
CCATCATCGATCGAGTCCGAGCTGTACCAGTGGTGGACCGAGCGCGCACTCTTCTCTCCCGATAGCCACGCACCCGGATCAGGCCAGCCGTATGTGATCATGATGCCGCCGCCCAATGTGACGGCGGTTCTGCACATGGGACATGGCCTCAACAATACCGTGCAGGACGTACTGATCCGCTTCGAGCGCATGCGCGGCCGCCGGGCACTCTGGCTCCCCGGCACCGATCACGCCGGCATCGCCACCCAGAACGTGGTCGAGCGGGAGCTGGCCGAGGAGGGCCTCACCCGGTTCGACCTGGGGCGAGATGCGTTCGTCGAACGCGTATGGGCCCACGTGCGCGAGACAGGCGCGGCCATTCTCGAGCAGCTGAAGGCGATTGGCAGCTCGGCCGACTGGTCTCGCACCTACTTCACCCTGGATGAGGGACTCTCCCGGGCGGTACGGGAGACGTTTGTTCGCCTCTACGAGGAAGGCCTGGTCTACCGGGGCCACTACATCATCAACTGGTGCCCCCGCTGCCTGACCGCGCTATCCAATGAAGAAGTGGAGAAGGAGGAGGTGGACGGCCACCTCTGGCATCTCCGGTATCCCCTGGGCGATGGGAGCGGGCAGGTCACGGTCGCGACGACCCGGCCGGAGACGATGCTGGGCGATACGGCGGTGGCGGTCCATCCCGACGATGAACGCTATCGCGGTCTGATCGGGCGGGAAATCCGCCTTCCCCTGGTTGACCGGCTCATCCCCATTGTTGCCGACGAGGCGGTTGACCCCGCTTTCGGATCCGGTGCGGTCAAGGTCACCCCGGCGCATGACCCCGCCGACTTCGACATCGGCCGCCGGCACTCACTACCGAGCATCGACGTAATGACGCCGGAGGCCCGGATCAGTCTGGCCACGCCGGACCGGTTTCAGGGGCTGGACCGCTACGAGGCGCGCCGCCAGGTGGTCGCCGAGTTCCAGGCGGCCGGGCTGCTGGACCGGGTCGAGACGCATCGACACGCGGTGGGACACTGCTACCGCTGCAATACGGTGATCGAGCCGCGCCTATCGGACCAGTGGTTCGTGCGCATGGAGCCGCTGGCACGGCCTGCGCTCGAGGCCTATCGAGACGGCACGCTGCGCTTCGTCCCCGAGCGCCGGGGCGATGACTACTCATCCTGGCTCGAGGGAATCCGCGACTGGTGCATCTCCCGGCAGCTCTGGTGGGGCCACCGCATACCGGTCTGGTACTGCGATGCCACCGGCTGCGGCAAGATCAGCGTGAGCCGGCACGATCTGAACGCCTGTCCCGGGTGTGGCGGTCCCGTGCGCCAGGACGAGGACGTGCTGGATACCTGGTTCTCCTCCTGGCTGGTGCCGTTCTCCAGCCTGGGGTGGCCTGAACGCACGCCGGATCTGGCGACCTACTATCCGGGCCACACGATGGTGTCGGCACCCGAGATTCTCTTTTTTTGGGTGGCGCGGATGATCATGTCGGGGCTGCACTTCATGGGCCGGGTGCCGTACACCGACATCTATCTGCACGGCACGGTCCGCGACACCCAGCATCGCAAGATGTCGAAGTCGTTGGGCAATGGGATCGATCCCCTCGAGGTGGTGGACAAATACGGAGCGGATGCGCTCCGCTATTCCCTGATCTCGGGAATGTCGGTGGGGACCGATGTCATCCTCGACCCGAACGACCTCGAAGGGTCATTTGCGGCCGGCCGCAATTTCGCGAACAAGCTCTGGAACGCGGGGCGCTTTATCCTCTCGAATCTTCCCGGGCCTGCTCGCCCACTTGCAGGGTCTCACCCCCGCGTGATCCGGCGCGACGAGCTTACCCTCGCCGATCGATGGATGATCGCGCGCTGTGATGCTACCGTGGTAGAGGCGACCGAGGCCTACCAGCGCTTCCGGTTAAACGAGGCGGCGGCGGCGATCTACCGGTTCATCTGGAGCGATCTCGCCGACTGGTACATTGAGCAGGCCAAGCCCCGGCTCTATGGCGATCAACCGGGTGGAGACGTGGCTCGCGCGGTCGTGACTCAGACATTCGATGTCGCCTTGCGCTTGCTCCACCCCGTCATGCCCTTCATCACTGAAGCGCTGTGGCGGCGCTTCCCCGGTCGCTCCGCTGCCGACTCTATCTCGGTTGCCCGCTGGCCAAGGCCGGATGCACGGGCGCATGACCCGGCTGCAGTCAGGGACTTTGGTGTGGTACAGGAGCTGGTCGGGGCCATCCGCGCGATACGGGCGGAGTACGGCATCCCGCCGGGTCAGGCGGTGCGGGCCGCGGTGACGGCTGAGAGCCCGGCAACCGTCGCAGCGGTGGAACAGGAGCGCGGGACCATCACCCGGCTGGCCAAGCTGTCCCAGCTCACCCTCGGCGAAAGCCGGGAGCGGGTCGGCGGTCACGCAGCGCTCTCCGACGGGACTGCCGTGTTCGTCCCCCTGGGGGAGGCGATCGACGTGGGACGCGAATGTGGGCGACTGGGGTCGGAGGTTGATCGGCTGGCCCGGCTGGTGCAGTCTCAGGAGCAGAAGCTGGGGAACGAGCAGTTCGTCTCGCGGGCTCCGTCGGAGGTAGTGGAGCGCGAGCGACAGAAGCTGACAACCTGGAAGGAACAGCGCGAAGTGCTGACCCGGAAGCGGGAGTTGCTGGGGTGCGTCTAAGGCGGGGCAGCGGGGCGGGTGCCCTCCGGGCGGGTGGGCCGCGGGGCAGTTACACAGCCTCGCACCTGGGATCACGCCGGTGTGCCTTTGCTGCCCTGCTGCCCATCTGCCCCGCTGCCCTGCTGGCCTGCGCCCGCATGGAGCCGCCTCCCGGTGGTCCGCCCGATGCAACGCCCCCGCGGCTGATCGCCATGAGACCCGATTCCTTCGCCGTTCTGCGTCCCTTCCGCGGCGTGGCCGAGTTTCAGTTTGACGAGGTGATCTCCGAGGGTGGGACAGCCAATCGGGGCGAAGGCACCGGCGGACTTGAGAAGCTGGTCATCCTCTCGCCGAGCACGCGCGTGCCCGAGGTCAGTTGGAAGCGAAACCGGATCACGGTGCGTCCTCAGGAGGGCTGGCGGCCCAATCGAGTGTACCGGGTAGAACTGCTCCCGGGTGTAACCGATCTCCGAAATAACCAGAGTAAGAATGGCGCGGTAGTCACGTTCTCGACCGGTGCCCCCAAGCCGACGAGTACCCTCCAGGGCCAAATCGTGGACTGGGGCACCGCGCGCCCCGCCGGCAACGCGCTGGTAATCGCAAAACTGCTCCCCGACAGCCTACCCTATCGGGGGGTTGCCGATTCGAGCGGGCGGTTCTCGCTGGGACCGTTGCCCAGCGGCGACTATATCGTGAGCGGCGTGCTGGATCAAAACGGCAACCAACGGCAAGAGACGCGTGAGGCCTACGCCACCATCCGCGTCCCCAAGG
>JAXDMF010000438.1:0-3702 GCA_034666205.1 Gemmatimonadales bacterium | reverse complement strand
CTTCATAGGATCCTCTCGGGGACGGGAGTGCCGGCTTTCCGGGCACCTATATGCGGACCGGGTGCACTCGCTGCGGTGACGAGGGACACAGGGGCGCCTGGCCTCAGTGGAACAGGCGCCCGTATCGCAGCGGCTCGCCCGTTTGCCAGGGACGGTAGCGGTTCGCGAAGTCCACCCGGTCGCCCAGCGAGGGATGACTTCCCCGCCAGAGCTGGAAGAACGGACCCGGCCGGGGCACCGACAGGTTCTCCTGCTGCAGCCGGACAAAGGTCGTTGCGGCGGCGTGGTTGTTCCGGGTCAGCTCGAGGGCGAACCGGTCGGCCTCGTGCTCCTGGTGCCGACTGAAGGCGAGCGCCAGAGGCGTGGTGATCAGCGAGACCAGCGTGCCGAGCAGGAGCAGCAGGGGGAATGACGCGACGTCGGAGAGCCGGTCAAACCCGAACCTGCCGCCGAATCGTACGATCACCGTCCCGGCTACCCGGTGAACCAGATACAGCGACCCGGTCACCAGCAGGGTCGCTCCCAGGATCACCGCGAGCGTGTGGTGGAGAACAAAGTGTCCCATCTCATGCGCCATGACGAAGACAATCTCGTCCGGATTGAGCTTTGTGAGCATGGTGTCCCACAGCACGATGCGTTTGCTGGATCCGATGCCCGCCACATAGGCGTTCACGGTCTTGGTGTCCACGCTCTTTCGGACCTGATACACCCGGCTGCCGGGAATCCCGGCCCGTGCCGCCAGCGCCAGGATGCGGGCTTCGAGCGCCCGGTCCTGCATCCGGCCGAAGTCGTTGAAGAGGGGGTCCACCCAGACGGGCGACACCACCAGCAGGAACGTCGCGATGGGGGCGGTCGCGAGCCCCGCGTACAGCCACCAGCGCCTGGGGCTACGCCGCAGCAGGAGGTAGGGAATCCAGAGCACCAGCGCGAGGCCGGCACCGCTGAGCGCCACGCCTTTGAGCCAGTCGCTCAGCCACTTGTCGAGGCTCTGGTTGGACAACCCGTACGCATGTTGCCGCACGTAGTCCAGGTAGTAGTCGAGCGGCAGCGTCAAGAGCGCATACGTGATGGCGAACAGCACCGCGTAGAGCAGCACGGACGGGAGCCAACGGCGTCCCATGCGGTACGCGAGATGGCGAAGGCGGCTGGAGACACCGGAGAAAAGCAGCAAGGCGGGGACGATGAGCCCTACGGCCACCCCGATTGCCCACAGCATGTTGCCGCTCCGATAATACTGGAGCGCAAGCTGGCTCGGTTCCGGCACTACCACCTGGGACTCGGATCGCTGGCTGGTCGAGTCGGCTTGTGCCGGCCCGTTCGCCAGGATATTCAGTTGCACGGTGCACCTCGATGGGGCTGAGCCATGTAATGTACGCCCGCACCGTCGTCGGGCTCATCGGGCCAGGGTACCTTTATGACCGCAAGCAGATTTCTAAACACTGCGAGGCAAACATGCGCGCGCTCTTCGCCCTCCTCGCGCTGCTCGGCGTGGCGGGTATCGCTGTCGGCATTCTGACCATCGTCCGCGGGATGAGCGGCCCCGCCGGGCAGCCATTCAGCTACGAGAACTACGGTGGTCCGGGGCCGATCATCGCCGGACTGATCGTTCTGGCGGCAAGCCTGTACCTTCGCTCGTTCTGGAAGTCCAGGGATTGAACTCTTCAGCGCAGTCCCCTCTCACGATCGGAGTCGATCATGCGTCCGCTTTCACTGGTAGGGATTCTCCTTCTGGCTCTCGGAGCGTTCATCCTGTTCCGGGGCATGAGCTACAACTCCAAGGACCAGGTGCTCAAAGTCGGTGATCTCAAGGCTTCAGTCACCGAGAAGCATGCCGTGCCAACCTGGGTTGGAGGTCTCGCGATCGTCGCCGGTGTCGTTCTCATTGCCGGCGGCATGAAGCGGCGCGCCTGATTTCCCGTGGGCTCGAACAGCTACCAGCGCATCTATACCGTCGTCCGCCGGATCCCCGAGGGTCGCGTCGCTACCTATGGGCAAGTCGCCTCCCTCGCGGGCCTCGCGGGTCACGCCCGCCAGGTCGGCTACGCTCTGCACGCGCTGCCGAAGGGGGCTGCCATCCCTTGGCACCGGGTGGTAAACGCGGACGGTGGAATCAGTCTGCGCTCGATACCCGGCGGTGAGCTGGTGCAGCGAGGCCTCCTGGAGCGCGAAGGTATCCGGCTCGACCAGCGCGGGCGGGTCCCTCTCGCCCGGGTGCGCTGGCGGCCACGACTCAAGACGATTCGATGATCGTACATCTGCTGGGTGTTCCGATGGATCTCGGATCGGGCCGACGCGGGGTGGATATGGGGCCGTCCGCCATTCGCATTGCGGGAGTCGCCGATCGTCTCACGGAACTAGGGCACAAGGTGGTGGACGAGGGTGACATCGTCATCAAGAACATGGAGGAGCTCAAAGTCGGTCACGAGCGCGCCCGCTATCTCGGCGAGATTGCCCGCGCGGCTGCCGTCATTGCTCGCAAGATCGAACGGATCATGGGGCTGGGTCACTTTCCGCTGGTCCTGGGCGGCGACCACTCGATCGCCGTCGGTACCGTCTCGGGGATTGCGGCCCATGCTCAGCGGCAGGATCAGCGAGTGGGTCTGCTCTGGATCGATGCCCATGGCGACATCAACACTCCCGAGACCTCTCCCTCAGGCAACATTCACGGCATGCCGTTGGCAGCCCTGCTGGGCTTCGGCGCCGGTGAGCTGACCGCCGTGGCCGGTCCGCCGCCCAAGGTGCACCCAGCCAACGTCGCCCTGGTCGGGATCCGGAGCCTGGATGCAGGAGAGAAGAAGCGGCTGAAGGAGACCGGTGTGCAGGTGCACACCATGTCGGACATCGACCGCCATGGTGTGCACCGCGTCATGCAAAAGGCGCTGGCCCGGGTTACCGATGGAACCGACTATGTGCACGTAAGCTTCGATCTGGATGCGGTGGACCCGACCGTTGCGCCAGGAGTGGGCACCCCGGTCAAGGGAGGGCTCGACTATCGTGAGGCCCACCTCGTCATGGAAGTGCTTGCGGATGCGGGGGTGATGACGTCGCTCGAGATGGTCGAAGTCAATCCCATCCTGGATCAGGGGAACGCGTCGGCTGCATTTGCGGTGGAGCTGGTCCAATCAGCGTTTGGAAAGAAGATCCTCTAGCCGCCGTCGGGTCATATTCGGGTTTCCATTTCCAGCGTCTGGTATGTAGAATAGGCGGTGCTCCAATTCAACCCCGCTTCCTCGCCTCAGTCTGACCCTGCCTCGGTGTCTCGCACCCGGCGGAAAACGGCTCCAGAACAGTCCGGGGATAAGAACCTCGAGGCTCGGGTCAAGCCGGAGTGCGTTCACCTGTACCCGGGGGTAGACCCGAAAACGTGGTACCAGGTGGTGCAGGAAGGCGAGTATCGGGATGACATGGAAGGACTATGGATCCAGGTGAGCGACTGGGTCACCTACGTCCTGGCCCAGCACTTTGATCTCCAGGCCCGCCCAGGAATGCACTGAGCTCTACTGCTCGATCGGGCCCGCCAGCAGCTCGCGGACCTTCCTTCCCAGTTGTTCCTCTGTGAATGGCTTCTGAATGAACGGATCAGTAGCCTCGATCGCTCCCTGCGATATGACCAGTTTCGCCGGAAATCCCGACATGTACAGCACCCTGATCTGCGGCCAGCACCGCGCGATCGTTTCGCCAAGCTGCCGGCCGCCGAGGCCC
>JAXDMF010000437.1:0-2861 GCA_034666205.1 Gemmatimonadales bacterium | reverse complement strand
GTTGGCCAGCTCGGAGGCTATCCCCGCGGCGATGGCGCGGGCAGAGGAGGCGATGCGCATCGCCCACCGGCTCCGGCCGAGCGAGGCGAACGACTTCACCGTAGACAAGGCCGACGCGTTGGTGGCCTTCTGGCGCAGCCTGACCCGGCTGCTGTTCACCGCCATCCCGGCCGTGGTCTGCATCGGGATCGTAGTCGGCGGCATCGTCATCATGAACATCATGCTCATGAGTGTCAACGAGCGCACCCGTGAGATCGGTATCCGGAAATCACTCGGCGCCACCCGCCGTGACATCCAGCGCCAGTTCCTGATCGAGGCCGTCGTGCTCGCTACGCTGGGTGGTCTCCAGGGTGTTCTTGGCGGGTGGGCACTCGCGGCCGCCGTGTCGTCCTTCACCCCGTTGCCGGCCCGGGTCACGCTCTGGTCGGTGGCGGTGGCCCTCGCGTTGGGAGCGGCAGCGGGCATCGTCTTCGGCGTCTTCCCCGCGACCCGCGCCGCCCGCCTGGATCCCATCACCGCGCTCCGGGCCGAATGATTCGCAATCTGGGCGAAGGCGTGGCCATCGCGGCCGACTCGATCCGGGCCAACAAGCTGCGGTCGGCGCTGACCATCCTGGGCGTGGTGATCGGGGTGACCACGGTCATGACCATCGCCTCGATGGTCCAGGGGATCCGGACCCAGATCTTCAACGCCATCGAGACGGCGGGTCCGAGCGCCTTCTACGTGGTCCGCTTTTTCTCGCAGACGCCGCTCAACCCCGACCGTTTGCCCTATGAGGTGCGGATCCGGCCGGTGGTGCGGTCGAGCGATGCCGCGGCCATCGCCCGGGTTCCCGAGATCGGGTACAGCGCCATGTGGGTCCAGCTTTTTCAGCGGATGGAGTATCAGGGAGAGCACACCGGCGTCCTGACGATATTCGGCGCCGACTCCCGCTACATGGAGATTCAGGGTGGCACCTTGCTGCGGGGCCGATTCTTCACCCGCGCCGAGCTGTCGGGAGCCGATGTCGTGGTGCTCGAGAATGATGTAGCCGAGCGACTCTTCGGCCGAATCGACCCGATGGACCGCATGCTGCGGATCGGCGGCAAGTCTCTCCGGGTCATCGGTATCTACCAGAAGCCGGACAACATCTTCGAGCCGCCGGGACAGGAGGTCGGCGGGATCATCCCGTTCGAGACCGCGCGCCAGAACTTCCGGTACGATGAGACCAACAGCCTCTTCATCGCGGTGAAGCCCAGAAGCGGCGTGCCGGTAAGAGAAGCACAGGACCTGGTGACCGTGGCACTTCGAAGGGCGAGGAATCTCCGTCCCGGAGCCCCCAACACGTTCGACATGATCTCGCAGGACCAGATTCTGGAGGTCGTAGGGAACTTCACGTCCTACTTCTTCATCGCAATGGTTGCCCTCTCCAGTGTCGCTCTCCTGGTCGGAGGAATCGGGGTCATGGCGATCATGATGGTCTCGGTGACCGACCGAACGAAGGAGATCGGGCTGCGGAAGGCGCTTGGGGCCACCCGGCGGGAGATCCTGTGGCAATTCCTGGTCGAAGCAGCCACCCTCACCCTAGTCGGTGGGCTGCTGGGCATCGTGCTGGGGCTCGGCGCCGGCGAAGTGCTGAAGCAAGCGCTACGGCTCCAGTCCGGTGTACCGCTCTGGAGTGCGGCTCTCGCGTGTGCCGTGAGCATAGTTATCGGTCTCGTCTTCGGCCTGTATCCCGCGAACCGGGCGGCCAGGATGGATCCGGTCGAGGCGCTGAGGCATGAATGACCTGCAACCCACTGCACCGTGCAAGCCTTCCGCCCAGGCGCATCTCCTGTGCTCCCTAAGGAGGTGCCATGCGAGTCCAGGCAATCGTGATTGGGCTGATCCAGGCGGCGCTGCTAATGGCCTGCGAGGACCGTTCTAAAAACCATGCCCAGGCGGCCCGCGATCGAGCCGAAGCCGCATCCAACGACGTGGCTGCTGCCAGCCCGGTGCCGTTGGGTCAGATGGGCCAGCCCACAAAATCCTCGCAGGAGGCGCCGGCCTCGGCTACTGGCCTGTGGTCCCGGAGCGGGGCCGACGATCTCGCCTCCCGGCTCATCATACGCACCGGCCAGGCGAGCATCGAGGTCGATTCGCTGGAGCCTTCCATGGCCGAGCTGCGGCGCATTGTGCAGCGAGTGGGAGGGTTCGTGGCCGACGCCTCGGTCCAGAGCGGCAGGAACCAGCTCCGCTCGGCAACTCTACAACTGAAAGTGCCGGCCTCCCGTTTCGACGATCTGACTCAAGCCCTGGAACCGCTCGGGCGGCTACAGTTCGTCAATGTCGCGGCGGAGGACGTGAGTGAGGAATTCGTGGATTTGACCGCCCGGGTGGCGAACAGCCGGCGGCTCGAAGACCGGCTGGTCGAGCTCCTGCGAACCCGCACCGGCAAGCTCCAGGACGTGCTCACCGTCGAGCGCGAGCTTGCCCGGGTGCGGGAGGAGATCGAGCGGATGGAGGGCCGGATGCGCTTCCTCAAGACCAGCGCACAGCTGAGCACCCTGTCGGTCAATCTCTTCGAGCCCGCCCCAATCGTGGCGTCCCACCCCGGGCAGAGCGTCCTCGGCGAAGCTTTCAAGACCGCCTGGCGCAATTTCGTGGGTGTGCTCGCGGGCGCCATCGCCTCACTCGGTTTTTTCGTTCCGATCGTGATTCTTGGTTGGGGAGCGTTGATCCTAGGGAAGAGATACAAACGCAGAACGGCGTGATGTAGTCGTGACAACAGAGTGTCATCCTGAGCGCAGCGAAGGATCTCTCCGAGCGGTAGTTGAGGGATCCTTCGCTTCGCTCAGGATGACAGCCTTCTCCGCCTGCTCCGTCCTCTCCGTCCTCTCCAT
>JAXDMF010000436.1:0-3457 GCA_034666205.1 Gemmatimonadales bacterium | reverse complement strand
CGGGCAGGCCGTCCCTCCGGCTGGGATGCCGGGTCTCGGCGACCTGCTGCGCACTTATGTCGTTCCCAGCGATCCAGCCAACGACCGGGAGCTCACCCGCGCGCAGATCCCTCGGCAAGCATTCTACCTTCTGCGTCCGGATGGTCATATCGCGCTTGCCGGAGTTCGCCTGGAGGCTGCGGCAGTGGCACGTTACGTCTCCGAGCGTCTACACCTCGGGATCAAAACCGCGTGAACGCGTATTTGGTCTCGCTGGCTTCCGAATGAGATCGTCGATGTACGGTATGGGGGGCTTTAGGAGAGGTTAAGTTTCGAAGACCCACGCTCGAGGCACTTCCACCAGCTCGCCCCGGGTTCGCCGCTCGAGGCCCGCAGCAATCACCCAGATTCCCCACCCGATCATCAGGAGTCCCGCAACCCGGCCGAGCCCACGCCCGCTGGGTCCCAGCTTTTCGGCCAGCACGAATATCGCGATCACGGCCACCCAGAGCAGGTTCATTACCCCGGCAACGAACAGCAGTGCCATCAGCAGCGCGCAACACCCGACGCAGAAGGTCCCGTGGCGGACGCCCATGACCAGTGCTCCCCGGGTTCCCTCCCGCCATTCCGCCGAGAGGAATCCCAGTGGTGACCGGCACCGCGAAAGGCAGGCGTCCTTGAGCGGGAGCCACTGGTAGAGTCCCGCCGCGATCAGCAACCCCCCGCCGAGCCAGGGGCTGGCGCTCACCATGGCCGGGGAGAGCAGCGCGAGTCGGTGCAACTCCCACTGCCCGACCGCGGCGATCGTCGCGTAAAACGCCCAGACGAGCAGATATCCCAGGGTGAAGACCGCCGCCGATGCGGTCGGGACCTTCGTGGCCCGGCGGCGTCGCGCGACGCTGGCGAAGAGAAGAATGGCCGGCGCCGCGGAGGGGACCATCATCGCCACCATCATCACGATCCACATCGGTACCAGCCAGCCCAGCTGGGGGGCGCCGGCGTCACCCGACATGGGCATGGCCATCGCGGTGTGGGGCGACCCCATGTGGATGATGTAGGCCCAGGCTAGCGCCGTGACGCCAGCAAGCCCGGCCGCGACAACGACTCGGTCGCGGCGCAGGGCGTTCTGGAGCAGGCCCGGGCCGGCGGCTGCGGTGCTCATGCAGATCCGGCGCTACTGCTGGTTGGTCCAGGTAGGTGTGGCATAGCTGGCGAATCCGCCGCCATGCTTGAACTTGATGGGCCCGTAATTCACCTCGAGGACGTCGGTGCTGGTAATGTTGCCGGTGTTCCAGAAGAACCCGCCCTTGGGATAGACGATCTGGACCTCTTTTTCCTGGCCGGAGACGGCGTCGCGGATAGGACTCTGCCGCATCTCCAGCACGCCCGGGATCCGGAGGCTCGAGCTGGTGCCGTTTACCTTCATCTCGATCGGCTTGCGCACCGGTCCCTCCAGCACCGCGATGGTGCCCGCCAGTGCCTCCCAGGGCATACCGCCGGCTTGGCCCGAGAGAATCATGGTGATCGCCTCTGCCTGCTTGTCGCTGGCCTTCTCGTCGATGAAGACGGCGACCTTGCCGTTGCCCTCGTGTATCGCCTTGGGATACATGCAGGCGACGACGTAACGGACGCCTTGAAGCGCAACGTCGCCGTACTTTCCTTCCTTTACCTCACCGGCGATGATGGCCTCGCAGCCCTCTTCGTCGGGAAAGCCTTTGAACTGGCAACCACAACCGTGGGTGCAGTTGCAGCCTTCGATGTTGTGGACCGTGATCCGGTAAGGCAATGGGGCCATGACTGCCTCCTGGTGAAGTCGCGTGCGGAGTGGGGTATGAGTTGGGCCAATATGTGCGCCGAGGCCGCACACCGGAAGTCTGGTTCTTCGCCGCTTGAACTCGAAGCCGCAGAGGGCCCAAAAGTCCGGATCCAGTGGCTTGGGCGAGCCGCGAACGTTTTGGGCCTCTTGCGCAGCTGTCCTTTGTATAATAAAGTTCTCTGCGCCACCAAACGCCGAGACTCATGCGTCACCCACATTTGGCGACCGGCTCCGCAGGCGCATCGAACGTCCCTACCGCCGAGCCGGCCGAGCCCGACTCGACCATTCCATCCCCACGCGCCCTCGTCGCACGACGCGCGCTGCTCGGTGCAGTACTACTCGGCATCCTCGCTGACCCGCTACTCCGAAATGGACCATGGGGGCTGGGGCTCCTGGTCTGGATGGTAGGGTTCGCCACCACCGCCATCCGTCTCGTTCGGCAGGACGGGCGCCCCCTCTCATCCGAGAGCAGCATCTGGCTCGCTGTCGCGGTGCTCTTCGCCGCCGGCCTGTCGTGGCGCGACGCCGCCATGCTCCAGTTCTTCGACGTGCTGGGAATGCTCACCGCGCTCGTGCTGCTCGCCGTGAGCATCGATGCCACTCCCGTGCCCGGTCTCACCCTCGCACGCGTTCGCGACCTGATTGGGGCCGCGTTCGGAACCGGTCTCGATGTCGCCACTGGCGGCTTCCCACTACTGCTGCGCGACGCAGAGCTCCACACCGCACTCCACCCGTCCAACGACGGGAGTGTCAGGCGAATCGGCAGGGCGCTGGTGATCACTGCACCCATACTCCTCGTCTTCACGCTTCTGCTCACGCACGCGGACCCGGTATTCGGATCGTTCTTCACGTTCCCGGAGGTCGACCTCGGCGTCGTATTCTCGCACGTCGTCGTCGCCGGCTTCTTCGCGTGGGTGGTAGCTGGCTGGCTGCGGCGCGCACTCCTGGCGCACCCTGGCGGCGCCGGCACTCCAGCCACCCCGCTCCCACTCACACTCGGCACCACGGACGTGGCGCTCGCGCTCGGCGGCTTGAACGTTCTGTTCGCGGCATTTGTCGTGGTGCAGGTAGGCTGGTTGTTCGGTGGCGAGGCGCTCGTCCTCAGGACCACTGGCCTCAGCTACGCCGACTACGCGAGGCGCGGCTTCTTCGAGTTGACGGGCGTGGCCAGCCTGCTGCTCCCGGTGCTCCTGGGCACGCAGGTACTCATTCCGGCTTCAGATGTCCGGACGCTCCGCTTCTATCGGCGGCTCGCGGTGTCGCTGACGGTGCTGCTCGGCGCCGTAATGGTCTCGGCCGGCGCGCGCATGAGATTGTATGTCCAGTACTACGGCATCTCCACGGACCGACTGTACGCCACGGCGTTCATGATATGGTTGGCGATAGTGTTCGTGTGGCTCGCAGGTACCGTCCTGCGTTCCCGGCCGCGTACCTTTGCCACAGGACTGGTGGTCAGCGGGTTTGTCGTACTCTTGACGCTCAACTTTCTAAACCCCGATGCGCTGGTGGCTCGGGCAAACTTGGCGCGGGGTAACGTGGGGCGTACCGGGGCGGCAGGAACGGATCCGCGGTACGTCGCATCGTTAGGCGGAGACGCGGTACCGGTGCTGGTGTCCGCATTGACGGCACCGGATATCGCGGTCGACACGGCCGCCACAGGCG
>JAXDMF010000435.1:0-5818 GCA_034666205.1 Gemmatimonadales bacterium | reverse complement strand
TGACGTCGGACGAGGCCAGCGTCGTCTTCGGGTTCAGCTGGACCTACTTCCGGGTAGACTCGCCCCGGCCGCGCGCCCTGGTCGACTTTCTCGGCACCATCATGCCGCTCAAGCCGGTGAACGAGCTGTATATCTCCATCGGCTACAACAAGCACGGAAAGACGGAGCTTTACCGCAGCCTCATGCGCCACCTGGAGGAGCCCGCGGCGCGTTTTGCCTTCGCCGAAGGCGACGAAGGAATGGTGATGGCGGTCTTTACCCTTCCTTCGTTCAATGTGGTGTTCAAGGTGATCAAGGACACCTTCGGCGCGCCCAAGAATGCCACCCGGCGCCTGGTCATGGACAAGTACCACTTTGTCTTCGTGCGAGACCGGGTGGGGCGACTGGCCGACGCCCAGGAGTTCGAACACCTGGAGTTTCCCGTCCGCTGTTTTCCCGATGACCTGCTGGCATACCTGCTCGGGGTGGCCGGCGCCACCGTCCGGGTCGAAGGCACCCGGGTCATTATCCGGCATCTCTATACCGAACGCCGGGTCACTCCGCTGAACCTCTACCTGCGAGAGGCGGATGACGAACCGGCCCGGGAGGCGGTCATCGAGTACGGAAATGCGATCAAGGACCTCGCGGCAGCGGATATCTTCACCGGAGACATGCTACTCAAGAACTTCGGGGTGACTCGCAATGGGCGGGTGATCTGCTACGACTACGACGAGCTGTGTCTCCTCTCGGAGTGCCGCTTCCGGCGGGTTCCTCCGCCCGTCGTACCGGAGGACGAGTTCGCGGCCGAGCCCTGGTTCCATGTCGGCGAGCACGACGTGTTCCCGGAGGAGTTCAGGTCGTTTCTGGTCCCCCCAGGCCGGCTTCGCGAGTCCTTTTTGGCGGCGCACAGCGATCTGCTCGACCTCGACTTCTGGCAGGGCGTGCAGCGGCGGCTCGCCGCCGGCGAGGTCGTGGACGTTTTTCCCTACCGGAGGGAGGCGCGCCTGCAGCGCAACGTTCTTTAGCTCCCTCGTTCCAGCCCGGTGAGCCTCGCGGCCGCCTCCAGGATCCGCCGGGTGTAGTCTCCGGCTGCTTCGCCCGCCTTCCGCTCCGGTAGCACGAAGGCGGGATTGTCCGGCTCCGACGAGTCGGGCGAATTGGTCATCGTGTCGCCCCCGCGCAGCTCGACCACCAATTCGAAGCGGTCGACCGCCGACCACAGCTCGGCCAGCTCATCATCGCTCTCGTCGCCGAACAGGAGTACGCCGCGGCGAGCGAGCACGTCGGCCGTATGCTCGCGAGCCCGTTCCTGCTCCTCGTCCCGGTGGGGGTTGAGGGCCTCGTTGATATCGGCCGAGGTCACATCGTCGCGATCCGTCATGTCTCCTCCGTCCTTCGGATACCCGCAGGCCCGGCGATCTTCGGCCCCTTGCGCCGGTCTCTCCAGATTAATATCTGCGGCCGCCCCGTCCAGCCCGAGAGTCAGGGGCCTCTCAAACAAAGAGGCCGCCCGGTTTCCCGGACGGCCCCGTACGAGCTCGGCTGATTGGGCGATCAGTCTTTGATCTTGGTGACGTTCTCCGCCGCCGGACCCTTCTGGCCCTGCACGATATCGAACTCCACCTTTTCGCCTTCAGCCAGCGACTTGAAGCCGCTGCCCTGGATGGCGGAGTGGTGTACGAAGCAGTCCTTCTGCCCGTTGGACGGGGTAATGAAGCCAAAGCCCTTCGCGTCGTTGAACCATTTCACGGTTCCGGTGGTACGTGCCATGTCCTACTCCCCCAGTTTGTTGGTCGTCGGAGTCCGGTGATGCCGTACCTGCCGACAGTGGAAGGTTCGCGGTGGATGCCCCCGCGCGGGTACTGCAAAACGAAAGGACCCGGCTGTGAGCCAGGTCCCTGCGGATATCACGGTTCCGCGACGCTACGCCCACTCCAGTCATGCTTTGCCGTGGGCCAATCTAGGGGTAAACCCCTACCCTGTCAATCAGAGCGTCGCGATTTAGTGACCACCCGCAGAAACCTTTCAGCCAGCTGCTCCAGCCGCTCGTCGCCGTCCTGACGCGCCTCAGCCAGTATGCGCTCCACCCAGGGGCGCAGCTTCGGCTCTCCCCAGTAGTACCCGGTTGCCGCTTCCGCGCTGGCCGTATCACCGAGGTGAGCGCCCTGGAGCAGGGCTCGGGCCGCCGCGGCATCGAACGATGGATCGTCGTGCGATGGTAGCGGGAATCGAGGCGGCGCTTCGCCCGACCCGGCATCCTCGTTTACGAAGGCTCTGGACATGCCCCAGTATAGCAGCACGGGCAAGGCCGACTAGGGGACAACCCAAACGCCCCGGCCAACCAGCTGACCGGGGCGCGAATTATCCTATGGGTTCAGATGCTGCGCCGGAACGGAGAGCCGAGAGTCACCTTCAGGCGTGACCCGGCCGGGACCACCACGTCACGATCCTGGGTCTGAATGGCACGCTGGGTCCCGACGGCACCACCAACCACGCCGCCGATCACCGCCCCCTTGGTGCTCCCGCCGCTAACCGCGGTGCCGAGGAGGGCGCCTGCACCCACGCCCACGCCGACCTTCGCCAGATCGCCCGCGTTGGTCTTCCGATCCTTCAGGGTCCGATCGAGGGCCTTGGCCGAGCCGGAGATCGGGTAGCTATGGCCCGCAATCACCAGCTGGGTGGGAGTCAGGACGAGCTTGCCGGTCTTGTCGCCCTTGTTCTCCGACTCGTGGATCGCCGTGATGGTCACGAGCACCTTGGCACCCGCCGGGATCACCGTGCGGCCACTCTTGTCCTTGACGTCGGCGGCCACCGTGCCGGTGAGCTTCTGGCCCGGCTTGTGGGTCCGTGAGCTGATGCCCGCATCAAACTTGGCCGAGATGGCGGTGCCTGCCGCGATGGTGCGGGGCATCGGCTTGGCGGCCTGTTTGGCGACCGGCTTGGCAGTCGTCTTGGAGGGCGAGCTCTTGGCCGCCCGGTCGTTCAGCGGGGCTCTGGCGTCCACCGCAGGACGTTGCAGATCGCGGGTTGCTGCCGGGGCGCTAGTCCGCTCGCGGCCGCACCCAACCAGAATGGCTAGCGCGAGTAGTACCAGTCGTTTACCTGCCATGGAACCCTCCGAAACTGTTGGTGAATCTGGATGCAGATGCCTGGGGGGAGGGCAATTCCAGGGCCACCTGGGCCCAGCCCGACCAGGTGGGGCTGCTATGCCGATCGTCTCTTACTGCACCGCGTTCATCATGTCGAAGATCGGCAGGTACATGGCGACGACCATACCGCCGACGATTACGCCGAGATTCACGATCATCACCGGCTCCATCAACGTGAGCAGTGCGGAGACCGCGACGTCGACTTCCTCGTCGTAGAAGTCGGCGATCTTGGTGAGCATTTCATCCATGCCACCGGTCTGCTCGCCGACCGCGATCATCGAGATGACCATCGGTGGGAAGACCTTCGACTTCTCCAGCGGGGCCGCAATCGTTTCCCCGCCCGCGATGGACTGCCGGGACTCCATGACTGCATTGTGGATCACCTGGTTGCCGGCTGTCTTGGCCGTGATCTCGAGTCCATCGAGAATCGAGACGCCGGAGGAGATCAGGGTGCCGAGCGTACGGGTGAACCGCGACACGGCGGACTTCCGGAGGATGTCCCCCAGAATCGGAGCCTTGAGCATCATGCCGTCGATCTGGAGCCGGCCGGGGGCCGTAGCATAGTACCGCTTGAATCCGAACATCCCGAGCCCGACTCCAGCCAGACCCACCCACCAGTAGCCGATGAGCATCTGGGAGAGCCCGATGACGACCCGGGTGGGCAGTGGAAGCTCGAGGTTCACCGACGCGAACATGCTCTGGAACGTCGGGATAACGAAGATGAGCAGCACTGAGATCGCGATGATGGCGACGCTGAAGATCACGGCCGGATAGACCATGGCGCCTTTGACCTTGCGGATCAGGGCGTCGCTCTTTTCTAGGAAGGTGGCCAGGCGGATCAGGATGGTGTCGAGAATACCGCCGGCCTCGCCGGCCGCCACCATGTTGACGAAGAGATCGCTGAACGTCTTCGGATGCTTGGAGAACGCATCGGCCAGGGTGTTACCCGACTCGACGTCGTGCACCACGGCCTTGGTCACCTCAGCCAGAGTCTTGTTCTCTGTCTGAGAGGCCAGAATCGTGAGCGACTGGACCAGTGGCAAGCCGGCGTTGATCATGGTGGCAAACTGCCGGGTGAAGATCACGATGTCCCGGGTCTTGACCCTTCCCTTGCCCAGCCCGCCAAGACTGATGCTCTTGGGCGCCTCACGTACGCTCACCAGAATCAACCGGTTCTTGCGCAGGTGGGCGCTGACCTCTTCCTTGGTCTTGACGTCCACCTGACCCTTCTGGATCTGTCCGTTCGCGGCGTTGCGCGCGGTATATTCGAACAGCGGCATCGGTCCTCTCCTGGATCGAGACTACGAGACTTTGGGGCGATTACCAGCGCGCTGCTGCTGCTGCTGGGCACGGTCGGCACTGCCCATCTCCTGATCTTCCATCGGCGTAATCCCGATCATCCGGAGGAATTCCTTGGGATCGTGCGACACACGTTCGCACTCCTCCTGGGAGACCTCGCGAGCGGTATAGAGCTGGAACAGGGCGTCGTTCATGGTCTGCATGCCGAACTTCTTGCCCGACTGCATGGCGGAGTAGATCTGGTGGACCTTGTCGTCCCGGATGAGCGCACGGATGGCCGGGGTGGCCACCATGATCTCGGCCGCCATGGAGCGTCCCCGCCCTTTGAGCTTGGGCAACAGGGTCTGGGTGATGACGCCTTCGAGCACGAAGGCGAGCTGCGTCCGCACCTGGGACTGCTGATTGGACGGAAATACGTCGATGACCCGGTTGATCGACTCGGCGGCAGAATTGGTATGCAACGTGGCCAGGACGAGGTGACCCGTCTCTGCGATAGTGAGCGCAGCGCCCACCGTCTCGAGGTCGCGCATTTCTCCCACCAGAATGACGTCGGGGTCTTCCCGCAAGGCGTATTTGAGGGCCGAGGCGAACGTCTTGGTGTCGGTGCCGATCTCGCGCTGATTGACGATACAGGACTGATGCTTGTGGATGAATTCGATCGGGTCTTCCACCGTGATGATGTGGCCCTTTCGCTCCTTGTTGATCTTATCGATGATCGCCGCCAACGTGGTCGATTTTCCGGAGCCGGTTGGACCGGTCACCAGGATAAGGCCGCGAGGCCGTTCGGCCAGCTTGGCGATCACGGGAGGAAGGCCTAAGTCCTGAAAGGTTCGCACATTGAAGGGAATCATGCGGATTACCATGGCCACACATCCGCGCTGCTTGAAGACGTTGCCGCGGAAGCGCGCCAGGTTCTGAATGCCGAAGGAGAAGTCGAGCTCGTCATCGGTCTCGAACCGCTTCTTCTGGTTCTCGGTGAGCACCGAATACGCGAGCTGAAGGGTGTCTTTGGGGGTCAGCATTTCAGGCACCGAACCGTCGACCATCTCACCGTCTACCCGCAGCTTGGGCTTCTCGGCTGCGGTGATGTGCAGGTCCGAGGCACCCTTCTGGATCATTTCCTCTAAGAGGGCCCGCAGGTTGAACGTCATTCAGCCGTCTCCTTGACCACTTCCTCGAGGGTCGTGACGCCGCGCTCGATCTTCTTCATCCCATCCATCCGCAACGTGAGCATGCCTTCGACGACCGCCTGGTCCCGGATATCCGCGACCGAGGCCCCCCGAAGGATCATGCGGCGGAGCTCCGGGGAGAGGGCCATGACCTCGTAGAGGCCGGCCCGTCCCTTGTACCCGGTTCCGCTGCATGTATCGCAGCCTGAGCCCTTCATGAAT
>JAXDMF010000434.1:0-4702 GCA_034666205.1 Gemmatimonadales bacterium | reverse complement strand
CGCCAGTGAGGCGAAAGTGGCGGAGGTGGCTCAGGACTTCTTCGGCCTCATGGCTGAACGCCTCTTCGTGCCCAACTCGCCGACCCTGATGAATGCGGGCCGTCCCCTGGGCCAGTTGTCCGCCTGCTTCGTGCTCCCGGTGGACGACGCGCTCTCCAACGGGAAAAGCGGCATCTACGATACCCTCCGCGCCATGGCGTTGGTGCATCAGTCGGGCGGCGGCACCGGCTTCAGCTTTTCCCGGCTCCGTCCCAAGAACGACATCGTTCGCTCGACCATGGGCGTGGCGTCCGGCCCGGTGTCGTTCATGAGCCTCTTCGATGCTTCCACCGACGTGGTCAAGCAGGGTGGCACCAGGCGGGGAGCCAACATGGGCATCCTGCGGGTGGACCATCCCGACATCCTGGAGTTCATCAGGTGCAAGGACGACACGAGCAAGATCACGAACTTCAACATCTCGGTTGCGGTCACTGACGCCTTTATGGCGGCGGTCGAAGCCAACGGCATGTACGACCTGATCCATCCCAAGACCGGCCAGGTCACCGGCCAGCTTCGGGCCCGGGAGGTCTGGGAGAAGATCATCCACGGCGCCTGGAAGACCGGCGAGCCGGGCGTCTTCTTCGTGGACAAGGCCAATTACTACAATCCGGTGCCCCACCTGGGCGCCTACGAGGCCACCAACCCGTGTGGCGAGCAGCCGCTGCTGCCCTACGATGTCTGCAACCTCGGCTCCGTCAATCTCGGCGCGTTCGTTCGGGACGGCGCTCTCGACTGGGATTCGCTTCGCCGGGTGATCCATCTCTCGACCCATTTTCTCGAGAATGTGATCGACGCCAACCAGTATCCCCTGCCCGAGATTACCGATCTGGCGCAGCGCATCCGGCGCATCGGACTCGGCGTCATGGGCCTGGCCGATGTGTTCGTCAAGCTCGGGGTGCCGTACGATTCGGACGAGGGAGTGGCCCTGGGGCGCAGGATTCAGCAGTTCGTGGATGAGGAAGGCAAGGTCGAATCGGAACGGCTCGCCACCGAGCGGGGAGTGTTCCCCGAGTGGGAGCGGAGCATCTGGGGTCCCAATGAAACCGCTGCCCGGAACGCCAACGGTGAGCGAATCCGTCCCAAGCGGAGGCTCCGCAACTGCAACGTGACCACCGTGGCCCCCACTGGAACGATCTCCATCATCGCCGGATGCAGCTCAGGCATCGAGCCGCTGTTCGCGGTGGCCTTCATGCGGAATCAGGCCGGCGCGCTGATGCCGGACGTGAACGAGGATTTCGTCGCCATCGCCAAGGCGGAGGGCTGGTACTCCGACGATCTCATGCGCAGGATCGCCGAAGCGGGACACATCGACTTCCCTGAGGTGCCGGCCCAGTGGCAGCGGGTCTTCGTGACCGCCAACGCCATCAAGCCCGAGTGGCACATCCGGATGCAGGCGGCATTCCAGGAGTTCAACGACAGCGCCATCTCGAAGACCTGCAACTTCGCCCACGATGCCACCGAAGAGTACGTGGAGGAGATCTACCGCCTCGCCTACCGGCTGAACTGCAAGGGCGTGACGGTGTACCGCGACGGAAGCCGGGAGATGCAGGTGCTGTCCACCGGCTCCACGGCCAAGAAGGTCAAGGAAGGGCACGCCGGTGTGGCCACGGCCGATCTCCACGGCGAAATCGCCGAGCTCCGCTTGGAGAATGAGCGCCTGCTCCGGACGGTGCACGAGCTCGAAGCCGAGAACCTCCAGCGGCGGCAGAAGCGGTCCCGTCCCGAGGTGCTCCGCGGCACTACCCGCCGGGTCGAGACTCCACTCGGAACCCTTTACGTCACGATCACCGAGGACGAGAAGGGTCAGCCTTTCGAGGTCTTCATGACGCTCGGCAAGGCCGGCGGGGCCCTCATGGCCGACGTCGAGTCGCTCGGCCGGTTGATCAGCCTGGCGCTCCGCTCGGGCATTCCGATCAAGGAGATCTATCGTCAGCTTCGGGGCATCAGCTCGGACCGCGTCATCGGCCTGGGACCGAACAAGATCCTCTCGGTTCCGGACGCCGTGGGCATTGCCATCGAGCGCTGGATGCAGGAGAAGCAGGGGATCCAGCAGGAGCTTCTGCCCTATACCGGCCAGCCCGAGCTCGCCCCACTGGTAGCACAGCCGGTGTCTCAAGCTACCCCCCGGGGCGAGCAAATGATCTTCGGTGGGATGCAGCAGATGCTCTCGGGTGCGTGCCCCGACTGTGGCTCGCAGCTCGAGTTTGCCGAGGGATGCATGAAGTGCCACGTGTGCGGCTTCAGCGAATGCGGGTGATCGTGGTCAGTCGCAGTTAGCTTCGGCCGCACATGACAACGCCCGCTGACCGTAAGGTCGGCGGGCGTTGGCGTATATTGTAGACCGGAACTCTGGAGGGTGCCCTTGCCCGCGCAGACTGAGACCAACAACACGCTCGCTACGCCCGGCCGGATCACGCTGCTCCCTGTCGGGACCGGCCCATCCCAGCCATAATGCAGTCAGTAGATCCACCGTCTACGGCTTCGGAGGTACGACATGTCGGCTGATAAGCAGGAGGGCGCCCTCAAGCCTGTGACGCCTGCGCGCGTCGCGGAAGAGCTCAAGAAGCTGAGTGCCCAGCGGAAGGAGGGGAAGCTGGAACCCGACGAATACGAGCACCGCTTCGCGCGCATGATCACCGAGTTGCGTGAACGACGCATCGACGGCAGCCGAGCGGAGATCCTCGGGGCCCTCACGCCGCTCAAGGACCAGGGCGTCATCTCCTTGACGGATTGGGCGCGGCTCACCAAGCAGCTGGGGATTGGGTGAGCCTGGCACCCGGGGGCGGTGGCCAGACCGGCATCCAGCGTGCCGGCATTGCGCGTCGCCGGCTGGGGCGCGACGCCCCGCTGGTTTCGGTGGTGGGGTATGGGGGCATGCATCTATCGATTCAGGGTCGCCCGCCGGAGGAACAAGGCGTCCGTGTGATCCACGCGGCGCTGGATGCTGGGGTCACGCTCATCGACACCGCCGACGTCTACTGCCTCGACAACCAGGACGTCGGCCACAACGAGCGGCTCGTGGCCGGTGCCCTTGGAAGCTGGAAGGGGGACCGGGACCAGATAATCGTGGCGACCAAGGGCGGCGTGACGAGACCCGCCGGCCGCTGGGACACCGATGGCAGTCGCCAGCATCTGCGAGCCGCCTGCGAGCGATCGCTCAAGGCCCTCGGGGTTGAGCGTATCGATCTCTATCAGCTGCATGCGCCGGACTCGAAGGTCCCGCTGGCGGAGAGCGTTGGAGCCCTGGCTGAGCTCCAGCAGGAGGGGAAGATTCGCTGGATCGGACTCTCGAATGTCTCGGTGGCGGAAATCCGGGAGGCGGAGGCGATCGCCCCCGTGAGCACGGTGCAGAACCGGTTGAATCCGTTCTTTCGCGAGGCGTTGGCCGAAGGCGTCGTGCAGCACTGTACCGAGCGAGGGATCGGCTTCCTGGCCTACAGTCCGACCGGCGGGGGACGTCTCAACCTCAAGCTGCCCGCTCACCCCGTGCTTCAACCGATGGCTGCCCGGCTCGGCACCACTCCCCATGCCTTGGTATTGGCCTGGGTGCTGGCTCGTTCGCCGTCGGTGATTGTGATACCAAGCGCCCGCACCGTGGAGCATGCGCTCGACAGCGTGAGCGCCGCCGACCTGACCTTGAGCGAGGCCGACCTGGCGGCAATCACGACCGCCGAGTTCTCCCGCGCGTAGACCCCTACGACCACCGCACCAGCGTCGCACCTGCCGTAAACCCCGCGCCGACCGCAGCGAACACGACCAAATCGCCACGTTTGATCTTCCCCTCGGCGATGGCCGCATCCAGTGCCAGCGGGAGGGTAGCCCCAGTGGTGTTGCCATAGCGGGCCAGCACCGACGCCACTCGCTCGTGGGGCACGCACAGTCGCTCGGCCACCGCATCCAGGATACGCTGGTTGGCCTGGTGGGGAATGACGAGGCTCAGATCGCTCGCGGTGAGCCCGTTGCGTCGCAGCAGGACGTTGACGCTCTCGACCATCTGCGTCACCGCGAACTTGAATACCACCTTCCCGTTCTGCTTGAGGAAATGCTGCCGGGCGGCGACGGTGGCCGCACTCGCCGGTAGCGAGCTTCCGCCGGCAGGCATCTGCAGGTCATTCCGGCCGCTGCCATCGACCCGATGATAGAAATCCAGCAAGCCATATTCGGGCTCGGCGGGCTCGAGCAGTGCGGCACCGGCGCCGTCTCCGAAGAGGACGGCGGTGGTGCGGTCGAACGGATCGATGATCGAGCTCATCAGGTCCGCCCCAACGACGATGACCCGCTCGTGGGCACCCGCGGCCACCAGCTGCGCACCCACGGTCATGGCGTAGAGGAAGCCCGAGCACGCGGCAGACAGGTCGAACCCCCATGCATGGCTGAGTCCCAGCTGATCCTGGATGAGGCAGGCCGTCGCGGGGAACATCATGTCGGGGGTGGCGGTGGCGACGATCAGTGCGTCCACCTGCTCGGGACCCAGATTTCTGCGGATCATGAGCCGCCGCACTGCTTCCGCACCCATGGTCGAGGTGGTCTCCCCGGGCGCACCCATCCGGCGCTCGCGAATGCCGGTTCGGGTCACGATCCAGTCGTCCGAGGTGTCCAGCCGCTTGGCGAGCTCCGCATTGGTGACGATGCGCTCAGGGACGTAGCTCGCGACCGCTGAAAT
>JAXDMF010000433.1:0-5875 GCA_034666205.1 Gemmatimonadales bacterium | reverse complement strand
CGACGCTGAAGTGTGGAGCGGGGCATGACGATCTGCTGGACCCGGGTCTTCTGCCGCGCGGGGAAGTGCCGCACCACGTACTTGAGGGCGGCGAAGGGGAGCCCCTTCTCCACCGCGCGCTCCATGTCGGCCACCGTTAACAGCTTCTCCCGCAGGGTCTTAAACCCACCAAGGGTCTGGCTTACTTTCAGCACGTCGGGGTAACTGGCCATGGGTTCTCCGGGTTGACCATCTGGGTAAAATCTAATCCCAGATGGGCAGCAGCGCTAGGGTCTGGGGGCCCGAGCAGCAGGTCCCTCGCTGCGCTCGGGATGAGGATACGCCGCAGCTATATTTACCCGATGCCGCTGTCCTCCTTTCACCCCGTTGTCGCCCGTTGGTTCGAGCACCGCTTCGGTGAGCCGACCGCCCCCCAGCGGTCAGGCTGGGAGGCCATCCGAGCCGGCCGGGACACCCTGATCTCCGCCCCGACCGGATCGGGAAAGACCCTGGCGGCCTTCCTTCACTCACTCGATCAGCTCTTCCGTGAAGGCCTCGAGGCGCCGCTGCCGGACGAGACCCGGGTCATCTACGTCTCGCCTCTCAAAGCGCTGAGCGCCGACATCCATCTCAATCTGGCCGAACCCCGGCGGGAGATCCGCAGGCTCGCCGAGGAGATGGGCTATGAGGCGCCAAGAATTACGGCGGCGATCCGCTCGGGCGATACGCCTGCCGCCGACCGCGCCGCGATGATCCGAAAGCCACCGCACATCCTGGTCACCACCCCCGAGTCGCTCTATCTCCTGCTCACGGCGCAGCGCAGCCGGGAAATGCTGAGGACCGTCCGGACGGTGATCGTGGACGAGATCCACGCCGTGCTCGAGTCCCGCCGGGGTGCACACCTCGCTCTCTCGCTGGAGCGACTGGCTCATGTCGCCCAGCAGCCGGTGCAGCGGATCGGCTTGTCGGCAACGGTGAAGCCGATCGAAGAGGTAGCGGAGTGGTTAGTGGGCGGGGCCGCGGGGCGGCGGGGCGGCGGGGCGGCCAGTTCGGCGGAGCCAATCGCGGAATATGAAGCCTCGGGACCCCAGAGCGGCCCCGCTGCCCCGCAGCCCCGCAGCCCCGCCATAATCGACCAGGGCCATCGCCGCACCCTCGACCTCGCGCTCGAGCTACCCGGCTCGCCGCTCGAGGCGGTCATGTCGGGCGAGGTGTGGGACGAGGTGTATGACCGGCTGGCCCAGCTGATCGAGGCCCATCGGACCACCATCGTCTTCGTGAACACCCGGCGGATGGCGGAGCGAGTGGCCCGGCACCTCGCCGAACGGGTAGGCGAGGAGTCGGTCACGGCTCACCACGGCAGCCTCTCCAAGGAGCACCGGCTCGACGCCGAAGAGCGACTCAAGGGCGGCAAGCTGAAGGCGCTGGTGGCGACGGCATCGCTCGAGCTCGGCATCGACATCGGCCATGTGGATCTGGTTGCCCAGTTGGGCACTCCCCGCCGGATCGCGACTTTCCTGCAGCGAGTGGGACGCTCCGGCCACACCATCAGCGGAACCCCCAAGGGCCGGCTGTTCCCGCTCACCCGTGACGAGCTGGTCGAGTGCACCGCGATCATCCACTCGGTGCGGAGGGGCGAACTGGATCGCATCATCATCCGGAAGAAGCCCCTCGATGTGCTGGCCCAGCAGATCGTAGCCGAGACCTCGGCGGAGGACTGGGACGAGGAGGCTCTCTATGGCCTCTTCCGCCGGGCATATGTCTACCGGGGGCTCGAGCGGGCGGAGTTCGATCAGGTCGTGCGAATGCTGGCGCAAGGCTTCTCCACCCAGCGGGGACGCCGGGGCGCGTTGATCCATCATGATACAGTGAACGGCCGGATTCGCGGCCGCCGCGGCTCGCGCCTGCTCGCGATCACCTCCGGCGGCGCGATCCCCGACAACGCCGACTTCCGGGTGGTGCTCGAGCCGGAGCACACCTTCATCGGCTCGGTGAATGAAGACTTCGCGGTCGAGAGTCTCCAGGGCGACATCTTCCAGCTCGGCAACATGTCCTGGCGGATTCTCCAGGTGGCACAAGGTGTGGTGCGGGTGGAGGACGCGCATGGCCAGCCGCCGAGCATTCCATTCTGGCTGGGCGAGTCGCCGGCACGGAGCAACGAGCTGTCGGCCGCAGTATCGGAGTTGAGAAAAGGTGTGGAGGAGCGGCTGGGGGATCGGGCTGAGGCTATCACATGGGTGTCTTCCGTGCTGTCTCCTCATCCCGAGCCCTTCGCTCCCGCTCAGGACAGGCTCCGCGAGGGATCTGCTTCGATTGGTTCGGAAGCTCGTGGAGTAGGTCCCTCGCTCGCTACGCTCCCTCGGGATGAGGAGCAGAGTTCCGCTAGCATTGCGGCTCATCAACTCGTCGAGTACCTGGCCGAGTCCAAGCGCATGCTCGGAGTCCTGCCCACCCAGACCACCATTGTGGCCGAGCGGTTCTTCGACGAGGCGGGTGGGATGCAGCTCGTCATCCATTCCCCGTTCGGAAGCCGGGTGAACCGAGCCTGGGGCCTCGCGCTCCGGAAGCGGTTCTGCCGCCAGTTCAACTTCGAGCTTCAGGCGGCCGCGACCGAAGACGCGCTGCTGCTCTCGCTCGGCCCGCAGCACTCGTTCCCGCTGGAGACCGTCTTCCGCTTCCTCTCTCCCGAGACGGCGGAAGACATTCTGGTGCAGGCACTCCTCGACGCGCCGATGTTCGGCACCCACTGGCGGTGGAACGCGAACATCGCCCTCGCCGTCCCGCGGAGCCGGGCGGGGCGTAAGAACCCGCCCCAGATCCAGCGGATGCAGGCCGACGATCTCCTCGCGGCCGCGTTCCCCGATGCCGCGGCGTGTCTGGAGAACATTCCCGGCGACCGGGAGATCCCGGATCATCCCCTGGTGCGTCAGACGATCGACGACTGCGTGCACGAGGTCATGGACCTCGACCACCTCATCACCATCCTGCGCCGGATTCAGGCCGGAGAGATCCAGGTCGTTGCCCGGGACCTGCCCGAGCCGTCGCCGCTGGCCCACGAGATCCTGAACGCAAAGCCCTACGCCTTCCTCGACGACGCGCCGGCGGAAGAGCGCCGCACCCAGGCGGTCTACACCCGCCGCGCCTTCGAGCCCTCCTCGGCCGATGACCTGGGCGCGCTCGACCCCGCCGCGATCGAGCGGGTCCGGGATGAGGCGTGGCCGGAGATTCGGGACGCCGACGAGCTGCACGATGCGCTGCTCACCTCGGGCTTTCTCACCGAAGTCGAGGGTATCTCGGGTCGCGACGGTGTGTCCTGGAGCGGCTACTTCCGCGAGCTGGTGGAAGCCGGACGCGCCGACCGGATCGAGCTGGCGAGGGGCCAGGCGATCTGGGCCGCGAGCGAACGGATCCCTGAGGTGCGCGGGGCGGGTGGGCAGCAGAGCCTACCCCGAGAGGAGCGAGGGGGCAGCGGAGCAGTGTCGCGGGAAGATGGAATCCGAGAACTATTCCGGGGAAGGCTTGGCATTATAGGTCCCACAACCCCGGTACAGCTCGCCGCTTCGCTCAACGTCTCTGAGGGCGACGCTGACATTGCGTTGGCCGCACTGGAGGGCGAGGGAGTGGTGCTCCGGGGCCAATTCACACCGTCAACCAATGGTGCCGCCCCGCTCGAGTGGTGTGATCGCCGGCTCCTGGCCCGGATTCATCGCTACACGCTGAATCGGCTCCGCGCCGAGATCGAGCCGGTGAGTGCGGCTGATTTCATGCGCTTCCTGTTCGCCTGGCAGCGGCTCGATCCGGAGCACCGGGTCGCCGGACTCGAAGGTCTCGCCTCAGTGATCGGACAGCTGGATGGCTTCGAGCTGCCGGCAGCGGCGTGGGAGACCGATGTGCTCTCGGGTCGGCTGGAAGAGTATGACCCCATGCTGCTGGACACGCTCTGCATGATGGGACGAGTAGCGTGGGGGCGGACCGGCGGACGGGCCGGCGGTCAGGCGGACGGGCGGACAGGCGGACGGACGGCAGGACCGATCCGGTCAACCCCTATCGCCCTGTTCCTCCGGGAGCACGCTGCTGACTGGCTCGCCGACAAGAACGGCGGAGAATATGAGCTGTCGAGCTACGCCGGGGGGGTGAAAGAAGTCCTGCAACACCGCGGGGCGTCTTTCTTCCACGAGCTCGTCGCGATAGCCGGCTTACTGCCCACCCAGGTGGAGCAAGCATTGGGTGAGTTGGCGGGGCTCGGCCTGGTAACGTCCGACAGCTTCGCCGGACTCCGGGCGCTGATCACCCCGGCCAGCAAGCGGAAGCCGCTCAGCGGCGCGCGCCGGCGGCATCGGACGGCACCGCACGGGATTGAAAGTGCCGGCAGATGGTCTCTGCTCGCTGGACCGGTGGACGGATGGACGGATGGACGGACGGAGCTGGTTGCCAAGACGTTCCTCCGCCGCTACGGCATCGTCTTCAAGCGTCTCCTGGCCCGTGAGACCGGCGCCCCCCCGTGGCGCGAGCTGCTGATGGTCTATCGGAGGCTCGAGGCCCGGGGCGAGATCCGGGGCGGACGCTTCGTGTCCGGAATGTCGGGCGAGCAGTTCGCGCTGCCGGAAGCCGTTGGTCAGCTTCGCTCGATCCGCCGGCTTCAGGGTAACGGGCATCTCGTCAGCGTCGGTGCAGCCGATCCGCTCAACCTCACCGGGATTCTCACTCCGGGTGACCGGATTCCGGGCCTGACCTCTAACCGCGTTCTCTACCGTGACGGCGTGCCGGTGCTGGCGAAGGAGGCGGGCCAGCTGAAGTCGCTCACTCCCGATGAGGGCGAGCCCTCCGCCGAGCTGGTTCATGCCCTGGTGCGCAAGGCAAGCACCCCTGCCCTGCACCGGTATCTGGGACTGGCGGGGGCGCCGGCAGCGTCCGTGCCGCTCAACCGCCCGCCGAAACGAGGCCGTGGCCGCCGTCGCCACCCCAGCGCGTCACTTGACGGTCTCTCTGCCGGGGGATAGCCTCGTCAGAGCCCCACGAAATTTTCGAGCCTTGTCTGGAGGTAGCGATGCGACAACTCGCCTTCACCGCTTTGACGCTCCTGCTCGCCACCGCCGGCTGCCGAAGCAAGCAGACCGCAAATGCGACCAGCGAGCCCGATACCTCAACCACCGCGGCGGCCCCTGCGCCTGAGCCGGCTGCATCTACCGCTCCGCGTGACTTCTCCTTCGATCAGCGCCAGCAGTTCACCGAGTCGGTTCGCACGCAGCTCGCCACCGCGGACCAGCAGATCAAGGAGTTTGCCAGCCAGGTCAAGTCGAAGGGTGGGGCTGTGAGCGACCGGGCGCTGGCCAATATCCGGGCTACCCGCAAGACGGTGGACCGCAATCTGAAGCGAGCGGACGCGGCGACTGCGGCCAACTGGGATCAGGTGAAGAGTGCGGTGAACCAGTCGGTAGATCGCCTGACCGAGTCGATCGAGGCCGCCCAACCCAAGTGATCATCTGATGCAGCTGCCCCGGCTGCTCCAATTCAGCGACGCCGCACTGCTTTTCATGCGGCTCCTCGTGGGCCTGGTGTTCATCGCCAGCGGATGGAACCACCTCAAGGACGCGGTCGCTCGAGCGAAGAGCATCGGCCTGAGCGTTGGCTTTACTCGGTTCCTCGGCCTGGCTGAGCTTGCCGGCGGCCTGGGCGTGGCGTTCGGGGTGCTTATCCAGCTCGCCGCGCTCGGACTCATCCTCATTATGCTCGGCGCCATCCAGAAGAAGATCGCTGTCTGGAAGACCGGCTTCTGGGGCAAGCACACCGATGGCTGGCACTACGACCTGCTGATCGTCGCCATGTGCCTGGTGATCGCGACCACGGGCGGCGGGAGGTACGTACTCTCCTAAGGGCGTGAACGGTGAACGTGAAC
>JAXDMF010000432.1:0-2506 GCA_034666205.1 Gemmatimonadales bacterium | reverse complement strand
ACCTCGACATCTCGGTGCCGCCCGGTAAACAGAAACGGCTCGGCGTCGAAACTACCCGGAACGCCTTCGCATACGTGTTCGCCGGGTCCGGCACCTTCCGCGACGCGTCGGACCCGCAGCCCGTCCTGACCGAATCAGGGGCGGACCCGAATGCGCCGGCCCGCTACGACGCCGGCAACCACTCGCTGGTACTCTTCGACCGGGGCGACGAGGTGGTGGTCCGGGCCGGCGACGAGGGGATCCGCTTCCTGCTGGTCTCGGGCAAGCCGATCGAGGAGCCGGTCGCCTGGTACGGCCCCATCGTCATGAACACCCAGGATCAGCTGGAGCAGGCGGTGACCGAGCTCCGGGCGGGCACCTTCATCAAGCACAGCTGATCCGGCAGTCCCGGCTCGTTCCGTACAACGCATTCCGGCGATATTCACTGATCGTGGCACACAATTGGGGAGGTAGATCTTGACGGACCCTCGAATCGGAGCAGCCCGTCGCCGTGCGCTGCGATGCTGCATGGTGGCAACAGGACTGGCGGCAGGTGCCGGCAGAGCGTCGGCCCAGACCGGATCGGCAGCGGGCACCGCCATCGGCCCGGAACCCCAGTCGATCCGGATCACCCCGGAGAACGTGCGGCTCAACAACTACCTGCACGATCTGGCCGGTCGAGGCGCCATCCTCGGCGTGGTCGGCGGTGGAGTGCTCGACCACATTCGGAACAAGAGCGATGGCGGCGGCCCCGACGAGCTGTCAGGGCAGATCGCCGAGCGGGCCACGGAGCAAGCGGCGTCGGTGAGCGTCCGCCACGGCCTCGCCGCCCTCATGCACCGCAGCACCGACTACGGCTACCAGCGCTGTGAGTGTCACGGATTCGGTCCCCGAGTCGGGCACGCATTGCTGGAGACTTTCACCGATCGCCGAGACGACGGGAGCCGCGCGTTCTCGGTCCCCCGTATCGCCGGGGACTACGCCGGGGGCTTCGCCGGGCTCGCCTGGCAGCGCGATCGCAACGCGGGCGACGTCCTGCGGGGTACCACCTTCTCCTTCGGCTTCAAGGCGCTCCTCAACATCGCTCGTGAGCTGACCGGCGTGGGCGTTAAAAGGCGGTAGGGCGGTAAGGCGGTAAGCCGGCCTGTCCGCCTGTCCGCCTGTCCGCCCGTCACGGCTCCCGCCACTTCAGCCCTTCCCGCGCGATAAACTCATCGGCCACGCTGGGTCCCCAACTGCCCGCGGGGTAGTTGGGGAAGTGGTCGGCTCGCTTGTTAGCCCAGAAGGCGATGATGGGATCTACAATTCCCCAGGCTGCCTCCACCTCGTCGCTGCGAGTAAAGAGCGTGGCCTCGCCCACCATGCAATCGAGCAGCAGCGTCTCATAAGCGTCGTGGTCCAGACCGCCGAACGCCTCCGCATAGCCGAAGTCCATGTCCATCGACGCCATCTTGACCTCGACCCCGGGTACTTTCACCTCGAACCGGAGCGCGATCCCCTCCTTGGGCTGCACCCGGATGACGAGGCTGTTGGGCTCGATGGTCTGGCCCTTCGGCAGGGGAAACATGACGTGCGGCGGTTTCCGGAACTGGATGGCGATCTCGGTGGCCCGCCTCGGCAATCGCTTCCCGGAGCGGAGGTAGAAGGGGACATCCTGCCAGCGCCAGTTGTCGATCATGAAGCGGATGGCGCAATAAGTGGGCGTGGTACTGTCGGGAGCAACGTCCGGCTCCTGCCGGTAGCCGGGGACCGGCTTGCCGGCGATGCTACCGGGCCCATACTGGCCGCGCACCGAATAGTCGTGCATCACGGTGGGAGTGATGGGCCGGATGGCACGAAGCACCTTCACCTTCTCGTCGCGCACCGCGTCGGCGCTGAAGGTGACCGGCGGCTCCATGGCCGTGAGGGTGAGGAGCTGCAACAGGTGGTTCTGAAACATGTCGCGCACCACCCCTGCCTCCTCGTAGTACCTGGCCCGATGCTCCACGCCCACGCTCTCTGCGGCGGTGATCTGCACGTGGTGCACGTGCTGGCGGTTCCACAGCGGCTCGAAGATCGAGTTGGCAAACCGGAAGACCAGGAGATTCTGGACCGTCTCCTTGCCCAGGTAATGGTCGATGCGATACACCTGGTGCTCGGCGAAGGCGCGCCGGACGCAGGCGTTCAGCGCGACGGCGCTCTCCAGGCTCCGGCCAAAGGGCTTCTCGATGATGACCCGCACCCAGGGGCGCTGCTTGGGATCGGGTACCCGCGGCGCGATGCCCGATTGGGCCAGCCGGTTGATGGTCTCCTCGTAGAGGCTGGGAGGGATGGCGAGGTAGAAGAGGTGCCCGCTCCCGCCGGGAAGAGTGGCGTCGGTTTCCGCCAGCCGCTGCCGCAGTGCATCGTACGTAGCCGGGTTGTCCAGCTCTCCCGGCACGTAGTGGAGGTGGCTGGCGAACCGGTCCCAGCGCTCCTGGTCCAGACCGGCGCCACCGTTGGGCCCAAAAGTCCTGAGCGCGTCCCGCACCTGCATGCGGAAGGACTC
>JAXDMF010000431.1:0-6348 GCA_034666205.1 Gemmatimonadales bacterium | reverse complement strand
CAGCCGAGCACGGGCTCAATTACGTCGGGCTCGATGGCGACATCGGCTGCATCATCAATGGTGCGGGGCTCGCCATGGCCACAATGGACATGATCAAGCATGCCGGTGGCCTGCCGGCCAACTTCCTCGACGTGGGTGGTGGCGCGTCGCCGGAGCGGGTGGCGGCAGCCTTCCGCCTGGTGCTCTCCGATTCGAAGGTCGGAGCGATTCTGGTGAACATCTTTGCCGGTATCAACCGGTGCGACTGGGTGGCCCAGGGGGTCGTGCAGGCCGCCCGCGAGATCCAGATGAAGATCCCGCTGGTGGTGCGCCTGGCCGGCACCAATGTCGAAGAAGGGCGCCGCATCATTCGGGAGAGTGGCCTGCCCATCATCAGTGCCGAGACGCTGTCCGAAGCCGCAGACAAGGTCGTGGCCGCGCTGAAGACCTCGCGTGCACAGTCCACCGCAGCTGGAAACGGTGCCTCATGAGCATCCTGATCGACGAACGGACCCGGGTGATCGTCCAGGGCTTCACTGGCGAAAAGGCAACCTTCCACGCCCGGGAAATGATCGCCTACGGAACCAACGTGGTCGGGGGGGTGACACCGGGGAAGGGCGGTGCGCGGCATCTCGACCGGCCGGTCTTCAACACGGTGCGGGAAGCGGTGCGGGAGGTCGGAGCCGAGGCCAGCATCATCTTCGTGCCCGCGGCGTTCTGCGCCGATTCCATCATGGAGGCGGCCAACGCCGGAATCCGGCTCGTCTGCACCATCACCGACGGCATTCCCGCCCAGGACATGATGATGGTGAAGCGGTACCTCTTTCGGTTTCCTCGGGAGCGGCGGACCACCCTGATCGGCCCCAACTGCGCGGGGATCATCAGCGCCGGAAAGGCGATGCTTGGCATCATGCCCGGACACATCTACTCCCGCGGAAGCGTGGGCGTGGTGAGCCGGTCGGGGACATTGGGGTACGAGGCCGCGGCCCAGATGAACGCGCTGGGCATCGGGCAGACCACCAGCGTCGGCATCGGGGGCGATCCCATCAACGGCAGCTCGTTCGTGGACATGCTCCGGCTGTTCGAGGAGGATCCCGAGACGCAGGCCGTCATGATGATCGGTGAGATCGGCGGGCCCCAGGAAGCCGAAGCCGCCCTCTTCGTGCAGGCGAACATGTCGAAGCCGGTCATCGGCTACGTCGCCGGGCTGACGGCGCCGAAGGGGCGGCGGATGGGTCATGCCGGCGCGATCATCTCCGCGTTCGGTGATACCGCGGCGGAGAAGGCGGAGATCATGCGCACGGCCGGCCTGACCGTGGCGCCGAGCCCGGCGGAGCTGGGCTCCACCGTGGCCGCCGCACTCGCCAAGCGCTCCTCGCGGAAGAAGGTCGCCGCGAAGTGACTGCCCGCCCCACGGTGGTCGTTACCCGCCGGCTCCCGAGCACGGTGGAGGAGGAGTTGAGCCGGGACTTCGAGGTGCGGCTCAACCGCGACGACAGTCCGCTTGGCCCGGGCGGACTTCAGGATGCGCTCCGCACCGCCGACGCGCTCCTGTGCACCGTCACGGACCGGCTCACCGCCGACGTCCTCGGGGCCGAACCCCTGCGCGCCCGGTTGCTGGCCAACTTCGGAGTCGGGTTCAACCACATCGATACCGAGGCGGCCAAGGCCCGCGGCTTGGCCGTGTCCAACACACCGGACGTGCTCACCGAGGCGACGGCCGACATCGCGATGACCTTGTTGCTCATGGTGAGCCGGCGAGCGGGTGAAGGGGAGCGGCAGGTCCGCCAGGGGGCGTGGACCGGGTGGCGGCCGACGCACATGCTCGGATCCCAGGTCAGCGGAAAGGTGCTCGGCCTGGTCGGTATGGGCCGGATCGCTCGCGCCGTGGCCCGGCGGGCGCACGGCGGATTCGGCATGCGGGTGATCTTTCACGACCCGTTTCCGCCGTCGCCCTCGGAAGCCGCCGCCCTCGGTGCCGAGCCAAGGCAGACGCTGGAGGAGGTGCTGGAGGAGGCCGACTTCGTCTCGCTTCACTGCCCGGCAATGCCCGAGACCCGCCACCTGATGAACCGCGAGCGCCTGGCCCGCATGCGGCGCGGCGCCTACCTGATCAACACGGCCCGCGGCGATGTGGTGGATGAGACCGCGCTGGTCGAGGCCCTCAGTGACGGCACCATCGCCGGGGCCGGCCTCGATGTGTATGAGCGGGAGCCGCAGATCGCACCCGCGTTGCTTGCCATGGAAAACGTCGTGCTCCTCCCGCACCTCGGCAGTGCCACCACCGAGACCCGCGTCGCAATGGGAAGGCGAGCCCTGGAAAACCTGCGCCTCTTTTTCAGCGGCGCCCCCCTTCGCGATCGCGTCGTGTGACCCACACCGCAGTCGAGCCCTTTTCGGCAGTCTCGCTCCCCGAGTCCACCGATCCGGCGGCAGCCAGCGCAGCGGCCTACGCCAATGAAGTCGTCGAGCTGCTTTCGGCCCTGCTGCTCGACCTGGTGCGGCGGCGGCAGCCCGAGCTCGAGCCGGTGTTGCGCGGGGAGCGGCCGCCGTCCGAGCTCAGCCCCGAGCTCCTGGCGCGCGCGCTGCAGGTGCAGGGGATCTGGTTTCAGCTCCTCAGCATCGCGGAGCAGAACGCGGCCATGCGCCGCCGCAGGCAGACCGAGGCCGAGCGCGGCTACGAGCAGGTCCGCGGCACGTTCGCCCAGGTCGTATCCAGTGCCGCCGAGATGGGGATCCCGCCGAGTGAAGTCCGTGGGTTGCTCGAGATCATGCGAATCCGGCCGGTCATCACTGCCCACCCCACGGAGGCCAAGCGGGTCACCGTCCTGGAGAAGCATCGCCGCATCTACCGCCGGCTGGTGGATCTCGAATCGCCTCGCTGGACACCCCGGGAGCGGCAGGCACTGGTCGATGGCTTACAGAACGAGATCGAGCTGCTGTGGATGACCGGCGAGCTCCGTCTGGCCAAACCCACCGTGCCCCAGGAAGTCTTCTGGGGCCTGCACTTCTTCAACGAAACGCTGTTCGAGGCGGTACCCGATCTGCTCGACAAGCTGGAGCGAGCCCTCGCGCGTGCCTACCCGGGCGAGTCGTTCCAGGTGCCTTCCTTTTTTCAGTTCGGCTCCTGGGTAGGCGGCGATCGGGACGGGAATCCCTTCGTCACCAATGATGTCACCCGGAGCACGCTGCTGGAGAACCGGCTGACCGGGCTCCGGCGCTATCGCCTCCGTCTGGGCGATCTGGTGCGCGCCTTGAGCATTACCGAACGGGCCGTGCCGGTCTCCGACACCTTCCGCCACGCGCTCGAGCGAGAGCTCGCCGCCAGCGGTGAAGGGGTCGAGATCGCGGCCCGCAACCCGGGCGAGGTATTCCGGCAATATCTCGCGTGCATGGTGCGGAGACTCGACGTCATGATCACGGGGGCGGAGCGGGGTGAGCTGGCGCCGAATCCGGCCGGCTATCCCTCGGCCGAAGCCCTGGTTGCCGACCTGCGTCTGATGGAGGACGCCCTTGCCGCCGGCGGAAGCCGGTCGCTCGCTTCCACTCTGATCCGGCCGGTCCGCCGTGAGGTCGAGTCATTCCGATTCAGTACCGTGCGTCTCGACGTGCGGGAGAACACAACCAGGCTGAATGCGGCGCTGGCCGATCTCTGGAAAGAGGCGGACGGGCGGGCAGGCGGACAGCCCCCGGACCCAAGTTCCGATACATGGCGGCAGTGGATCGCCGGCGAGGTGACCCGGCCGCTTCCTCCGGGAGTCGCGGCCCCGGCGTTGCCTCCCGAGTCGGCCGAGACCCTGGGAATGTTTCAGCTGGTGCGGGACCTGCGAGAGGAGATCGATCGCGAGGCCGTCGGCGCGTTCGTGCTCAGCATGACCCGGAGCGTGAGCGACGTGCTCGGCGCCTACCTCCTGGCCAAGACCGCGGGGCTCTACGCCGACGCTGCAGGCATCGAGAGCTGCACCCTTCCGATCGTGCCGCTGTTCGAGACCATCGAGGACTTGCAGCGCGCGCCGGCCATCATGCGCGAGCTGCTCTCCGTTCCTCTCGTGCGCCGGAGTGTCCGCGCCCAGAGCGGGGTGCAGGAGGTGATGATCGGCTACTCCGACTCCAATAAGGACGGCGGGTTCCTCACCTCGAACTGGGAGCTCAGCAAGGCGCAGATCAAGCTTACCCGCCTGGGCAAGGAGCTCGGTGTACCCATCGCGTTCTTTCACGGGCGCGGCGGATCGGTGAGCCGGGGCGGCGCTCCGACCGGCCGGGCTATCGCGGCTCAGCCGGCCGGATCGATTCAGGGCCGGATGCGCATCACCGAACAGGGTGAGGTGGTCTCGTTCAAGTACGCCAACCGGGGAACCGCGCAATATCAGCTCGAGCTCCTGGCCGCCAGCGTACTCGAGCACTCGCTGAAGTCGGAGCGGGAGAAGGCGCTGGTGCCCACCGCCGAGTTCGATGAGGTGATGGAGGCGTTGTCGGGCGCGGCTCAGGCCTCGTACCGCCGGCTGATCGATCACCCCGACCTCTTCGCGTACTACCAGGCGGCCAGCCCCCTGGAAGAGATCTCGCTGCTCAATCTGGGCTCCCGGCCGGCCCGCCGATTCGGGGCCCGGTCGCTCAGCGATCTCCGGGCGATTCCCTGGGTTTTCGCCTGGTCACAAAACCGACACTTCGTGCCGGGCTGGTACGGCGTCGGCAGCGGTATCCTCACCTTCCTGCAGGTGCGGGGACAGCGCGGCGCCGCGATGCTGGACCGGATGTTCACCGAGTCGCGGCTGTTTCGTCTGATCGTGGACGAAGTCGAGAAGACGCTGGCCTACGTCGATCTGGAGATCGCCCACGAGTACGCCGAGCTGGTGCCCGACGCGGGTGTGCGAAGCAACATTCTGGAGATGGTCGAGGACGAGTATCACCGGACCGTCGAGGCCGTGCTTCGGATCAGCGGAGCGAGCCAGCTGGTCGAGCGCTATCCTCGCTTCCGCCGCAGGCTGGCTCGTCGACTGCCGACCATCAACCAAGTGAGCCGGCAGCAGATCGAGCTCTTGCGGCGGTTCCGCGACTCGGGTGGAGACAAGACTCAGGAGGAGCAGCTCTCGGCGCTGCTGCTGTCGATCAACTGCATCGCGGCGGGGTTCGGGGCGACGGGATAGACGGCGGGGAAGCGGGGAAGCGGGGAAGGAACACCAGCGTCCGGGTCAGGGTGACATCCCTTCCGGACTCGGTTCACGCCTCCTCTTCTTCTCCATCTCCACTCTCAGTTGCCCGCACGCCGCATTGATGTCGAGCCCCCGACTCCGGCGCACGGCCGCCTCCACACCCTGGTTGCCCAGTCGATCGGCGAACGTGCGAATTCGCGCAGCCGTGGTCGGGGTGAGATCGGGCGCTCCGCCCGGGTGAAGTGGCAGGATGTTTACCAGCGCGCCCAGCCGTCGCGCCAAGGCAGCCAGTCGATCGGCGTCGGCGTCACTGTCGTTGACCCCTCCGATCATCACGTACTCGAAGGTCACCCGCCGCCGGAACGACTCCGCGGCCTTCAACACCGCCTCCAGATCATACTTCTTCTCGATCGGCATGATCCCAAATCGCTGCGCTGAGGTTGTGGCGTGGAGCGAGATCGCCAGGCGGAACTGCTCCGGACGCTTGGCGAACTCCGCGAGGCCCGGCAGGATCCCCACCGTGGAGACGGTGATATGCCGGGCGCCGATCCCGAATCCCTCAGGGCTGTTGAGGATGCTGAGTGTCGTATCCACCGACGCCCAGTTCAACAGCGGCTCACCCATCCCCATGAAGACGATGTTGGTCGGCTTTTCCGACGGATCGCGCAGCACGACCTCGCGGATCTGCCCGGCTATCTCGAACGGCGTAAGGTTACGCCGGAAGCCCATCCGGCCGGTGGCGCAGAAAGTACAGCCGAGGGCACAGCCTGCTTGAGAGGAAATGCACAAGGTGCGCCGGTTGCCAGAGGGGATCAGAACCGATTCGATCGCCTCATGGTCCTCCAGCCGCCAGAGATACTTGCGAGTGCCGTCCGTGGATTGCTGGATGATGTCGGCGGTAAGACGCGGGAGCGGAAACGTGGCCTCGAGCTCGGCGCGGAGTGCCAGCGGCAGGTCGGAGGCTCCGGACCAGCTCTCGAGTGGTGCCTGCCACAGTCGGCGCAGAATCTGGCCCGCCCGGTAGGGCGGATGGCCTTGCTTCTCGACCCAGCGTCGCAGAGTCTCCCGGGCGGCCGCCGGTGTCTGATCGAGCAGGCCGCCTGCTGCCGCACTGATGTGAGGGGAGGGCAATGACATGGGAAAAAAATAGCACGGTATCGCCGTGACGCTCAGCGGATTCTCACTCGAGTCGTTGCGAGGGCGCTCAGCGCCCGAA
>JAXDMF010000430.1:0-5812 GCA_034666205.1 Gemmatimonadales bacterium | reverse complement strand
AGTTCGCCACCTGGTGGTGTCATTCCGCCCGGTACTGGCGCCTGCCTCACATGATCACTGGCAATAAGGCCGCCGCTCGCCCGGGCCTGTCCCGGCCTGCGGTTCCTCGTGTGGGCGGCGGAGTATCAGAGGGTTTGCGTTCTCAGTCCTCTTCGTGTTTCCCGCAGGCGCCGAACCCGGCGAGCGGGTGCCGTGTCTAGGTTCGGCGAAGCCGATCCCATGCGACGCGACCGGAAGGAGCGACCTAGACGCGGCGGCCGGGAGCGGGACAATGGATCGCCGGGAAGACGGCACAGTGCAGCCGGCGGTTACGACCCTTGCTCTGCTCTACGACGACCCACGGCCGCCAGGGCGCGAACCCCAGTCGACCTGTTCGGCCAGCTGCTTTGCTAGTGCACTTAACCTTTACGTGGTTCGAGCCTCGGCTGCTGCGGTCAGTTGATATCGAACTCGTTGCCTTCCGGGTCCTTCATCCCGACCGCGTAGTGGTCCAGCCCTTCCTCGGACAATGCGCCAGTGATGGTGGCGCCCAGGCCGGCCAGCCGGCTGGCCTCCGCGTCGACTCGCTTCCTGCGAGTCTCGATCGGGTCCGTCCGCTCGCCACTGGCGTGGATGTCGAGGTGCAGCCGGTTCTTGACCGCCTTGGCATCTGGGACGACATGGAACCAGATGCTCGGCCCGTGGCCGTCCGGGTCGCTGATCCTGTCCGCCCCGTCGACCAGCTCCTCGTCGGGCACCCCCAGCTCGCGGTAGAAGTCGTTCCAGGTAGCGAATCCAGCCGGGACAGGCGCGAGCTCATAGCCCAGCGCGGCGGCCCAGAACCGAGCCAGCCGGTCCGGATCGGCACAGTCGATGACCAACTGAAAGCGGACAGGCACCGGTTTCCTCCCCATGCCGCTCGGGTAGCTACCGACATCCTGTCAGATGCCTCGCGGCACATTAGTGGCACGGAAGGTGGACCACGAGGGGCAGATGATCAGGTTGCGGGCGAGGAAACCGGCCTTGACCTGGGGTTTCGGGTTGGAGCGGGCGAAGGGAATCGAACCCTCATGACCAGCTTGGAAGGCTTCGGGCACAAGGCCCCTGATCAGCCGGAACGCAGGTCGGGCGACGTGCCCGCCTGCCCGTGAGTGACCGCGAGCTACCGTGGTTCACCGTCCCATCGGGCACGTAACGGGCACGCCATCACGGCGGTCAGGCACGCTGGGAGTCACCCGGCACTACCAGACACCAACCTGGCAGGCCCCGCCTCAGAACACGGCCGATACCTGCGAACTCATACTCACAGGCCCGGACTCCCGGCGTTTGCGCGAGGCATCCAGATCACCAGTTTGGAAGGAGTCTGCCGGGAGGCGAGTGTCAACGGCCATTGGGAAATCCGGTTGGGTGGTCTTGTTTTCTCCGGGCTGGCGGCCACCAGCTCTAGTCAACGTGGCCCAGTCCCTCGATGAACACTCGTGTCATGCGCTGGTTGAAGCTTGGTTGTTCGCCGGGGACCGGCTGGCAAATGAGAGCTACGGTCGTGAGGACTTCCCGGGCCGTGACGTCTTCGCGCGCGTACCCGCCCGCTGCCGCTCGGGCGAGGAGCGTGTGGAGCGCCGGTTCGAGCCGGTTTAGGAGACGCTGCGGGAGGTCATCGTAGGCGGGGTCACCGGAGTGGAGCGCTGAGGCGAGCCCGCGCTTGGTGCCGACGAAGTCCGTGAAGCGCTCGATCCACCCTAGGAGCGCATCCCGCGGACTCAGTGTGTTCCCGAGCGCTGCGGCAGCGTCGATGCACTCGTCGATCTCGTGTTGCATCACGGCAACGATGAGGTCGGATCGGCGAGGGAAATGCCGATAGAGCGTGCCGACGCCCACTCCTGCAAGATCGGTGATCTCCTTCGCGGGCGCGTCCACACCGCTGTCCGCGAATACGGTCTTTGCGGCCTGTACTAGTGCGAGGACATTTCGCTTCGCGTCCGAGCGCTGCCGCCGGGACGGGTCGACGCTGCGTACCGTCGAGGAAGTCTTCGTGCTGACCGACTCGGGTGCCACGGCCCCCCTTGCTAAACGGAAAGATATTCCATATGCTAGCGGAAAGATCTTCCGCTTAACATCAGCGTACCTCGACGGAGGCCCTGCGCGCCTCACCCTCGCGTCAGGAGAACCCTCGTGCAGCACAAAACCTCGGCCGCACCGGGCATCAAGGTGTGCCCGTTCGCGCTCGCCGCCCTCCGCAGCAGGTAGGAACTCGGGTGAGGAACTATTTTCCGCTTCAGGGAGCGCGGATCGTTCTCTGAGCCCGCACCAGTCGACGGCTACGTTAAGGATTAGAAATGCAGGCAACGAAAACGACCTCGAACCCCGCTAGCGAAAAGCAAACTGGGATCGTGCTCGGACGAGATCACGCCGGCATCGGCAGAGCCGCGCAGATCCCTGTGTCGGCGGCAACACCGATTGTTGCGGTGAGCCCGGTAACACTATCGGCGCCCGATCGCATCGTGGACCTGGGACTGAAAGTCACCGCGCCAACAACGGGCGAAAACCTTCCGATCATCCTTTACTCGCACGGCGGAGGCCTGGCCAACTTTCTCACTTCCTACCGGAGCGCAGAACCCCTCGTGGATTTCTGGGCGAGCCGCGGTTTCGTAGTGGTTCAACCTACCCACCTGACGTCCAGAGGTCTGCTTCTCGATTCGTCAACGCCAGGCGCTCCGGCGTTCGAGGAATCCCGCGTCAACGACATGAAGCAAATCCTGGATCAACTCGATCTCATCGAGGACGCCGTCCCGGAGATCAAAGGACGCCTTGATCGAAGCCGCATCGCCGTGGCTGGCCACTCCTTCGGCGCCCAGACCGCAGGCATGCTGCTCGGCGCCGATTACATCGGTGACGACGGCACAAGAATCTACGTTCCCGACGCACGCGTCAAGGCCGGCATCATGTTGTCCTCGACCGGTGCTGGCGGCGACCATCTCTCCGAACCCGCCGCACGATTCACGTCCCTTCGAACCGCCGGGTTCACCGACATGACCACCCAAACCCTAGTCGTCATCGGCGACAAGGACTTCACCTGGGAGCTCTCGACCAAGGGCGCGGATTACCACGCCGATCCATATACGTTCAGCCCCGGACCGAAAAGCCTGCTAACGCTCTTCGGCGGCGAGCACCTGCTCGGCGGTGTTACCGGATACGACGCGGCCGGAACCACTGACGAGGACCCAGAACGAGTCGCCATCATTCAGCGACTCTCCCTGGCATACCTGCAAAGCACCCTCTACGAGGGCGACCGCAGCTGGACTGAGGCATCCGCTGCCTTTGCCGAAATCGGCGAACTCGGCAGTATCGAGAACAAGTAGATAGCGGTTATCGGCGTGACAACATTCGATCAGAAGGAAGAATTCCTGTGAGTAAGACACGCATCGCCCTCGTCACAGGCGCCAATCAGGGCGTCGGCTTTCAGGTCGCGAAGGAACTCGTCGCCAATGGCGTCACAGTGTATCTCGGCTCGCGCAACCTGCAGCGCGGTGAGGCTGCTGCTAGCGAGATCGGGCCGGGCGCGACCGCCCTTCAGATCGACGTAACCCAGGGAGCTTCTATCGCCGCCGCAGCCGAGCGGATCCGATCGGAACGCGCTCGCCTCGACCTGCTCGTCAATAACGCCGGGATTTCGAATACGCGACGCAGCGAGGTGGCCGGAGAGGAACAGAACAGCCAATCGTTCTTGGAGGAATATGCGAAGTCTTCGAAGGCGAGCACGGCATCTCTCGACGAGATACACGCGGTCTGGGACACGAACGTGTTTGGCACGCTCGCGGTCTACCAGGCCATGCTGCCACTGCTTCGCGAGTCCTCGGACGCCCGCATCGTCAATGTGTCGAGCGGGGTCGGCTCGCTCGCTTTGAACGCCGACCCCTCACACCCGTACCACGCCAGATTCGGGCCCATCTATCCCGCGTCGAAGGCGGCTGAAAACGCGATAACCCTCGCGATCATGATCGAGCTGGAATCGACCGACATCAAGGTCAACTTGGTCTCGCCCGGGTTCACGGCGACGAACCTCAATGCCTACGCGGGGACAGACTCTGTCCAGGATGGGTCCCGCGAGGTAGTGCGGGTGGCTCTTCTCGGGCCGGACGGCCCGACAGGCACCTTTACGAGGTGGGAAAATACGACGATCCCGTGGTGAAGATCGTCGCGTCACGGTAGGCAGCCGGGCGCCCTTGCGCCCGAACCGCGCCGCCCGCTCAACCCGCTGGTCGGCGTAACCGAGCGATCGTCCTGCGCGATCCCCGGCGTTCCTGGGGCCCCCGCCTGGTCCCCCACTAGATGGAAGCTTCGTGGGATGCCCTTTCCGGTGCGTCGTACGGGCGGCCGCTCCCTTCGAGAGGAACCCTCAATGACCGATGTACAAGGCAGAGCTGTATCAACCCAGGAGCAGTCCGGCGAGGCGCTGCGGCGCTTCGCCGACGGGTTCGCCGTCCTTCGCCGATCCCCGGTCCTGCACTCACCGTCCGAGTACGGCCTCGAGTACGAGGACGTCTCGTTCCCCGCGCGTGACGGCGTGCCGCTCGACGGCTGGTTCATCCCCGCGCCCGGGTCGGGCAAGCTGGTCATCGCCAACCACCCCATGGGTTTAGCCGGTCCGGTATGCCCGCCGACCTTCAGCCCTGGAAGGCGGACTGGGAGCCGAGCGGCAATGGATTCGCAGTTGACCTGATGCCCGACTACAAGATCCTGCACGACGCCGGTTACAACGTCCTGGCCTATGACCTGCGTAACCATGGTCTCAGCAGCGCAGCGAACGGCGGAGTTACCACCAGCGGGGTCACCGAGAGCCGCGACGTCGCCGGCTCGCTTGAGTACGCCCGCATGCGCCCCGACACCCGAGGCATGGCGATCGGGCTGTTCAGCCGGTGCATGGGCGGTAGTTCTACGTTCTCTGCGATGACGCGCTGGCCCGCGTCTTTCGACGGCGTGCGCTGCCTCGTGTCGCCTCAGCCGGTCACTCCGCTGGTCATCGTCGCACGCCGCCTAACCTTGATGGGCCTCGGTGACCGCCTCGACGACTTCAACACCCTCGTCCGGCTGCGCACCAGCGTCGGGCTCGAGCAGCGGACCCCGGTGGAGTGGGCTAGGAACGTCCGCGTGCCGACCTTCCTGTACCAGGTCCGCCACGACAGCGTCACCGATCCCAGCGACGTCCAGGCGATGTTCGACAACATTCCCGTGCCCGAGAAGAAGCTGCAGTGGATCGATGGCACCACGGCCCGATTCGACGGCTACCTGGAGTTCCAGCGCCGCCCGCAGCCCATGCTCGACTGGTTCGCGCAGTACATGTCGTGATCTAGCCCGCAGCGCGGCGAGCGGCCCGCCGGTGGTTATATGCGCTGGTGAAGGTGTCCAGCAGGGCTTGCGGGCCGGTCACGGTGGCCAAGGCATACCGGCTGCTGCACGCCATCCTGAACACCGCGACTGATGACCGGCTCATCCGCCGTAACCCGTGCCGGATCAAGGGCGCTGGCCAGGAGGACTCGCCAGAGCGCGAGGTCATCTCGCTGGAAACACTGGTCGAGCTGCTCGACCGGGTGCCACCGCGATACCGCGCGCTCGTCCTGCTGGCGACGTTTGCCAGCCTGCGGTTCGGCGAGCTGGCTGGGCTGCGGCGGGGACAGCTCGACCTGGAAGGCTGCGCGGTGCGCATCGTCATCTCAACGGCCGAGACCGACGACGGAAGACTGATAGACGACGACCCGAAGTCACAGGCCGGGCGGCGGCGGGTCGCCTTCCCGAAAGAGATCGCGCCGGAACTGCGCTGGCACCTAGAGCGTTT
>JAXDMF010000429.1:0-3522 GCA_034666205.1 Gemmatimonadales bacterium | reverse complement strand
GCCATCTCCTGCATGTTCATCTGAAAACCGCCGTCGCCCGAGATGGCCCATACCGGTTCATCCGGTCGTGCCAGCGCCACGCCCATCGCCGCCGGCACAGCGAACCCCATCGTGCCGAGGCCACCGGAGGTGATGTGGCTGTTGGGACGCTGGTAGCGAAAGAGCTTGGCGACCCACATCTGATGCTGGCCCACATCCGACACGATGGAGCAGCGTCCTGCGGTGGCACCATCGATGGCATCGAGGATGGCCTCGGGAGTCAGCCCTCCCCGAAAGGCCTCCTGCCGGGGCCGGACGAAGCTCTCGATCTCCTGCCGCCATGCGTCACAATCTCGCGGCGCCACCATGTCCAGCAACGAGCACAGCACCGCGCGCACGTCGCCCACGAGCCCGATCTCTACGGGGACGTTCTTGCCGATTTCGGATGGATCGAGGTCCACGTGGATGACCTTGGCCCCCCGCGCGAAGCCGGCGAGGTTGCCCGTCACCCGGTCGTCGAATCGGAGGCCGAGACCGATGATGAGATCCGCCTGCTGGATGGCTCGATTGACGTGCACCTCGCCGTGCATCCCCGGCATCCCCAGGTGCAGCGGATGGGACTCCGGGAATCCGCTGATGCCGAGCAGCGTGGTGATTACCGGGATCCCGGTGCGCTCGGAAAGCGCGCGGAGCTCGGCATAGGCATTCGAGAGCAGGACTCCATGTCCAGCCATGATCAGCGGCCGCTGGGCCTCGGCGATGAGGCGGGCGGCCTCTTCGAGGCCGGACGGGCGGTCGGGCGGTCGGGGGGTCGATTCCAAGTGACCGGCTGACCGACTGACCGACTGACCGCCCTTCCACTCAGTCTTCTGATTTTGGACGTCCTTCGGAATATCGATCAGCACCGGACCAGGCCGGCCCTCCTGGGCCACGTAGAACGCCTCTGCCACCGCGTCCTCCAGCTCGTCGATGTCCTCCACCAGCCGGTTGTGCTTGGTGATCGGCTGGGTAATCCCGATGATGTCGGTCTCCTGGAAGGCGTCCCGGCCCATCATGGCGCGAGCGACTTGCCCGGTGATCGCCACGACGGGTGTGCTGTCCATGTGGGCGGTAGCGAGGCCGGTGACCAGATTCGTCGCACCGGGGCCCGAGGTCGCGACACAGACACCGGCGCGCCCGCTGGCCCTCGCGTACCCGTCGGCTGCGTGGGCGGCGGCCTGCTCGTGCCGCACCAGCACGTGGCGCAGGCCGGGATACTCGGGCAGGGCGTGATAGAAGGGCATGATCGCCCCGCCGGGGTAGCCGAAGAGGACGTCCACTCCTTGCTCCAGCAGCGCGCGGCAGAGGATCTGGGAACCGGTGAGGGAGTCAGTCATCGTAGTCATCGCGAGCGGGGCGCAGCCCCGCGTGGCGATCCGGTGGCGCCGCGGAGGCGGCTGGATTGCTTCGGGTGCGACGCACCCTCGCAATGACTCGTGACTCGTGACTCGCGACTACCATCACACTCCCCACAAGTAGACGGAGTTCAACGAGCTGGCCTCGAGCTTCTCCGCATACCGCGCCTTGTTGAGCGCGTGGACCAAGGCTCGGGCACTCGCCTCCACGATATCAGTAGAAGCGCTGTGCCCGGAGAGCGACTTCCCATCGATCTTGGCCTGGAGAAAGACTTGTCCGACGCTGTCCCGTCCCGGCGTCACCGATCGGAGGGTGAGACTCAGGACCTCCACGTGACGACCGAGAATCTCGCTCACAGCGGTGAACGCCGCGGCGATCGGACCGTCGCCGGTACCGCGGGCAGAGCGTTCGCCGGCCCACGGGCCAGTCATGCGAACCTCGGCTGTCGCGGTCACGCTACCGCAGACCACGCGGAGGTGGGTCATCTGGAACTCCTCCGGCGCATCGTGGAAGCTCTCGTGGAGGAGGGCCAGCAGATCCTCGTCGAGGATCTCCCGTTTTCGGTCGGCCAGCGCGGTGAAACCCTGGTACACGCCGGCCAGCTCCTCCTCGCCCAGCTGATATCCCAGCTCGACGTAGCGACGCTCCAGGGCGTGGCGGCCGGAATGCTTGCCCAGGACGAGGGTCGAGCGAGGAATGCCCACCATCTCCGGCTGGATGATCTCGTAGGTGAGGCTATTCTGCAGCATGCCGTGCTGGTGGATGCCCGCTTCGTGGGCAAAGGCGTTGCGGCCCACGATGGCCTTGTTCGGCTGGGGGAACACTCCGGTGAGGTGGGAGAGCAGCTGGCTGGTGCGATGGATCTCGCGCGAATCCACCTTGCAGTCGAACGCGAGCGCGGCGCTTCGCACCCGGCCGGCCATGACGATCTCCTCCAACGCGGCGTTGCCGGCGCGCTCCCCGATGCCGTTGACTGTACACTCCACCTGGGTCACGCCCGCCGCGATAGCTGCCAGCGTATTGGCGACAGCCAGCCCGAGATCATCATGGCAATGCGCGCTCAGAACGACCCGATCCACCCCGGGCACCCGTTCGCGCACGCTGCGGAACATCCCGGCGTACTCGGCGGGTGTGGCGTACCCCACCGTGTCCGGCAGGTTGATCGTGGTGGCGCCCTCTTCGATTGCGGCCTCGATCACCTGGCAGAGGTAGTCCGGGTCGGTCCGGGTGGCATCCTCCGCGGAGAACTCCACGTCTTCGGTAAACTGCTTGGCCCGGCGCACCGCGCTGCGGGTCATGTCCAGCACCGCGGCCCGAGTGGTGCGGAGCTTCTCCCGAATGTGCAGATCAGAGGTGGAGATGACAACGTGGATCCGTCCGCGCTCCGCGCCGCTCAGAGCCTCCCCGGCGAGATCGATGTCGTGCTCGTGACAGCGGGCGAGCGCCGCGATCACGGGCCGACGGATCTCGGTGGCGATCTCCCGCACGCTGCGGAACTCATCCTCGGACGCTGCCGGGAAGCCCGCCTCGATGATGTCGACTCTCAGGGCATCGAGCTGACGTGCCAGCCGAAGCTTCTCCTCCGGCGACAGGCTGTTGCCGGGGGCCTGCTCGCCGTCGCGGAGAGTAGTGTCGAAGATCAGGACTTGCTGGCTGGCCATACGTACCCTTTAGCGGTTGAGGAGCAAACAAAAAGCGCCGCGGATTCGTCCGCGGCGCTGGGGGCAATCAGGGGAGACTCAGTGTCTCATGTTGCTCGTCGTAGCACGCCGCGGACCTCTCGCTCACCGATAAGGACGGTAAGGAGGCCAAGAAGGACGACGACGAGTAGGAAGAGACTGGTCTGCATTGTGCCCGAGCTCAGTTTGAAACTTATGCGCCACTTGGATCTGGAGGCTACGACAATCCTGGGGACATGTCAAGGAGCGCAGACAGGCTGCTTTCGCGGGTCACCCCTCGCATGCGCTCGGGGTGACCCGCAATCGAGATCCCGCCGCCCTGCCTTGACTAATACATCGCGATGTATAATAATGCGGGCCATGAACGCGCCGCTCACCGTCGTCATTAATCTCAATCTCGTCCGCTCCAGAGGAGCGTCCGGATAAGGTAGCGCTTTCACGCGACCCCCGGCCTGCTCCTGATATGGAG
>JAXDMF010000428.1:0-5588 GCA_034666205.1 Gemmatimonadales bacterium | reverse complement strand
AGTTCGGGGAGGCGCCCGCCGAGGCTGTTCGTCGAGCACAACAGGTCCTGCCCGGTTTGCGCGACGAGTACAAGCGCACCTACTACGCGGGCATCATCTGCGAGCGGCGCGCCAAGGCGCAGCTGCGATCCGGCACCCCAAGATCGGGGGAGATGGCGTATCACTGGCTCCGGGAGGCGATGAGCTGGTACGAGAAGGCGGAGTCCCAACGACCCGCCGGCAACGATGAAGCGATTCTGCGCTGGAACACCTGCGGGCGCCTGCTGGCGCGCAACCCGCACCTGAGGCCGGGGATCGAGGAACCGGTTACCCTGAGTCTGGAGTGAGGTGGCCCTCAACGACGCGGAAGGGGGGTCTTGACAAAGTAAGACAGTTCGATAACTATTGAACTGTGAAAAAGACTACTGCCGTGGGGCTCGAGCTGACCGACAAGCAATTCGAGCTGGTCGCCAAAGCACTGGCGGATCCGAGGCGCATGGCGCTCCTACAAGCGATTGCCAGCGAAGAAGAATGCGGCTGCCAGCAGTTACGGAAGGATTTTCCGGTGTCCAAGGCGACCATCTCGTTCCACATTAAGGAACTAGTGCGGGCGGGGTTGGTGGACGCGCACCGCGACGGGCAGTTTCTCAACTGTGAGGTGCGGCGCGACACGTTGGAGGCTTACACCGCCGAGCTGCTGCGGCGAACCAGCGGAGAATAGAGGCGCCCTGTCGCCCAACTGATGTACCCGGGCGGCAGGGCAACTTTTTTGCCCGAGTGAGAGTTCAACTGTTGTCGAACTGTCGTACCGGTCCTGTAACAAGCAAGAGCTCGGGCCTGCGGGGGGTCGAATCTGGCTCCGCTCAAACGACGAAATAGGTGTAGACGAAACGACGGTGGATCCTTTGGAGGCAATATGCAGAACCGGCGACTCGCAGTAACTGGCGTTCTCTCACTGGCTGGTCTTTCCCTCGCGGCCCTGACCGTGGGCGGCAAGAAGGAGCCGCCCCCCGCGCCCCAGCCGCAGGCGGTTACGGTGGCCGAGGTACCCCAGCGTGAAATCACCGAATGGGACGAGTTCACCGGCCGACTCGAAGCAGTGGACCAGGTGGAGATCCATCCCCGGGTCTCCGGCTACATCAAGCGGGTCACCTTCGCTGAAGGGAAAGAGGTGAAGAAGGGCGAGGTCCTGTTCGAGATCGATCCTCGACCGTACGAAGCCGACTTGGCTCGCGCCGAGGCGGAGCTGGAGTCGGCCCGCTCGGCAGCGTCGCTGGCCAAGAGCGAAGTCCAGCGAGCCGGCAAGCTGGTGGATATGCAAGCGATCTCGCGGGAAGAGTTCGATAGCCGAACCAGCGCGGAGGTCCAGGGCGGGGCACAGGTCCGAGCCCTCGAAGCTGCGGTGCAGACCGCGCGTCTCAATATGGATTGGACCCGGGTCCGCTCTCCGATTGCCGGGCGGGTCAGTAACGCGCTGGTCACTGCCGGCAATCTGGTCCAGGCGGGGCCGCCGGCCGGAGCAGTGCTCACCACCGTCGTCTCGGTCGACTCCATGTACCTCTATTTCGACAGCGACGAGCAGACCTATCTGCGATATGCCAGTCGCGCCAGGAGCTCGGGCGGAACCAACTGGCGGACGGCGCGGCTGCCCGTCTATCTCGGGCTGGCGAACGAGTCCGGGTTTCCGCACGAGGGGCGTCTCGACTTCGTGGACAACCAGGTCGATCCCCGCAGCGGGACGATCCGGACCCGCGCGGTCTTCTCCAACCGCTCCCGGGCCCTGACGCCGGGGCTGTTCGCCCGGGTCAAGCTGGTCGGCACCGAGAAGATGAACGCAACGCTCGTACGCGACGCCGCCATCGGCACCGACCAGGACCGCAAGTTCGTGCTGGTGGTTGGACCGGGTGATACGCTCGCCTATCGGCCGATCGTGCCGGGGCGGTTGACCGACGGCCTCCGTATCGTCACCTCCGGTCTCAAGCCGGGGGAGCGCATTGTAGTAAACGGCCTGATGCGGGTCCGGCCCGGTATGAAGGTCGCTCCGACGCTGGCGGCGATGGTGCCTGATTCCGTTACGCCGGTCGCGGAGCGCTAGCCCATGCGATTCTCCCGCTTTTTCATCGACCGGCCGATTTTCGCGGCCGTGCTCTCGGTCGTGATTTTTCTCGCCGGGTGCATCGCGATGCTCGCCCTGCCCATCAGCGAGTACCCAGAGGTAGTCCCACCCTCCGTCGTGGTGCGGGCCATTTATCCCGGGGCCAACCCGCGGGTGCTCTCCGAAGCCGTCGCAACTCCATTGGAGGAGCAGATCAATGGGGTCGAGAACATGCTCTACATGTCGTCGCAGGCGACGTCGGACGGGGTGCTCACGCTCACCGTGACCTTCCGGGTCGGCTCCGACGTGGATCTAGCACAGGTGCAAGTACAGAATCGGGTGGCTCAGGCCCTGCCGCGTCTGCCGGACGAGGTCCGCCAGCTCGGCGTCACCACGGTTAAGAGCTCGCCCAACTTCATCATGGTGGTGCACCTCCTTTCGCCGGATAACCGGTACGACATCACCTACCTTCGGAACTACGCCCTGCTCCAGGTCAAGGACGTCCTGGCGCGGATCCCGGGCATCGGCCAGGTCCAGGTCTTCGGCGGCGGCGACTATTCCATGCGGGTGTGGCTCGACCCTGGTAAGGTCGCGGCCCGTGGCTTGGCGGCGACCGACGTGGTGAACGCCATCCGAGAACAGAACGTGCAGGTCGCGGCCGGAGTAGTCGGTGCGCCGCCGATGCCGGTGCCGGTGGACTATCAGCTGACCATCAACGCGCAGGGCCGCCTGACCACTGAGGAAGAGTTCGGCAACATCATCCTCAAGACCAGCGCGGACGGCGGAATCACCCGTCTCCGCGACGTCGCCCGGCTAGAGCTGGGTGCGGGCGACTACGCGCTCCGCTCTCTGCTGGACGGGAAGGAGGCCGTTGGCATCGGCATTTTCCAGGCGCCGGGGTCGAATGCGCTGCAGCTCTCGAACACCGTTCGCGCCACGATGGACGAGCTGAAGGCCAACTTCCCCCAGGGAGTGACGTACCGGATCGTCTACGACCCGACGATCAACGTGCGGGACGGGATCCGGGAGGTCGTCAAGACGCTCTTCGAGGCGATCCTCCTCGTGGTGCTGGTGGTGGTGCTGTTCCTCCAGACCTGGCGCGCCTCGATCATTCCGCTAGTGGCGGTGCCGGTGTCGATCGTGGGCACGTTCGCCATCCTGCTGATGTTCGGCTTCTCGATCAACACGCTCTCGTTGTTCGGGCTGGTGCTGGCCATCGGCATCGTGGTGGACGACGCGATCGTGGTGGTGGAAAACGTGGAGCGCAACATCGAGGCCGGCCTCTCGCCGCGTGACGCCGCCCACAAGGCCATGGACGAGGTGAGCCGGCCTATCGTCGCCATCAGTCTGGTCCTGTGCGCCGTGTTCGTGCCGGTGGCGTTCCTGAGCGGGCTGACCGGCGAGTTCTATCGCCAGTTCGCGTTGACAATCGCGTTCTCCACCGTCATCTCCGCGATCAACTCACTCACCCTGTCACCGGCGCTCAGCGCTATCCTGCTCAAACCGCACGGCGCGCCGCCGGACCGCCTCACTCGCATGCTGGATGGCGGGCTCGGCTGGCTCTTCCGGCCGTTCAACCGGGTCTTCGCCCGCGGCTCAGCCAGCTATGGCTCGGCGGTGAACCGGGTGATCCGGAAGAGTGGTATCGCACTGGCGGTGTACGCGGGGCTTCTGGCACTCACCCTGTTCGGCTTCAACAAGGTGCCAAAGGGCTTCGTGCCGACCCAAGACAAGCAGTACCTCGTCGCCTTTGCCCAACTGCCCGACGCGTCTACGCTCGACCGAACCGAGAAGGTCATCCGTCGGATGGCGGAAATCGGCAGCCAGCAGCCGGGCGTGGAGAACGCCGTGCAGTTCCCCGGCCTCTCCATCAACGGCTTCGTCAACGCCCCGAACGCGGGCATCGTCTTCTTTACCCTCAAAAAATTCGAGGAGCGGCATGGTAAGGCCGAGTACGGTCTGAACATCGCGGGGGCGCTCAACGCCAAGTTCGCGGGCATCCAGGACGCCTTCGTGGCCGTCTTCCCGCCGCCGCCGGTGAACGGCCTCGGCACGGTGGGCGGCTTCAAGCTGGAGCTGGAAGACCGCGCCGGCCTGGGCGAGGCCGCGCTCAACGACGCCACCCAGGCACTCCTCGGTCGGGCCTATCAGTCGCCCGAGCTGGCGGGGGTCTTCAGCGGCTATCGCGTCAACGTGCCACAACTCGATGTCGAGGTGGATCGAGATAAGGTGAAGCAGCAAGGAATCGTCCTCACCGACCTGTTCCAGACCATGCAGGCCTACCTGGGCTCGGTGTATGTGAACGACTTCAACAAGTTTGGCCGCACCTACCAGGTGAAGGTGCAGGCGGACGCCCAGTTCCGGGCCACGGCCGATAACATCGCGCAGCTCAAGGTGCGGAATGCGCAGGGTACGATGGTGCCGCTCGGCTCGGTGATCACGGTAAAGCAGTCGCACGGCCCCGATCAGGCCACCCGGTACAACGGATATCCGTCGGCCGACATCAACGGTGGGCCGGCCCCGGGCTACAGCTCCGGCCAGGCGGAGCAAAAGATCGAAGGCATCATGCGCGACGTGCTGCCGAATGGGATCGGCTACGAGTGGACCGACCTGACCTATCAGCAGAAGCTGTCCGGCAATACGGCCGTGTTCATCTTCCCCTTGTGCGTCCTGCTCGTCTTCCTCGTGCTCGCCGCCCAGTACGAGAGCTGGTCGCTGCCCCTCGCGGTCATCCTCATCGTGCCGATGTCGCTCCTGTGCGCCATCGGCGGCGTGTGGCTCACCAAAGGCGACAACAACATCTTCACCCAGATCGGGTTCCTGGTGTTGATGGGTCTGGCGTGTAAGAACGCGATCCTGATCGTTGAATTTGCCCGCGAGCTTCACCTCCAGGGCAAATCGAGGGTGGAAGCGGCGTTGGAGGCCTGCCGGCTCCGGCTCCGGCCCATCCTGATGACTTCCCTCGCCTTCATCATGGGTGTGCTGCCACTGGTGTTCTCCAGTGGCGCCGGTGCCGAAATGCGGCATGCCATGGGCGTGGCGGTTTTCTCCGGGATGCTCGGCGTCACTTTCTTCGGACTGGTGCTGACACCGGTGTTCTACGTGGTGATTCAGGGGCTGGTCGAACGGAGGCCCGCCGCGGCGCGGCAGTTCGCGTTGGAGCCGGCCCATGACGAGGAATCGAGACATGTATAAGGCAGTGTTCCTTCTGTCCGCCGCGTTAGCCGGATGCGCGTCGGCTCCGGGCTATCGCCCGCCCGAGGTCTCGGTCCCTGCTGCCTTCCGGGAGACCCGGGACACCATCATCGAGGTCCCGGACACCCAGTCCGCGGTCGCCGCGACCGCATCCTGGCCCGACGTGGGCGACACAACGCTGGCTCGCCTCATGAAGGAAGTGGTTCGGGCGAACCTGGATGTCCGCGCGGCGGAGGCTCGGGTACGCGGCGCTCGCTCGGTACGTACCGAGGCGGCCTTTGATCTGGCACCGACGGTGACCTTCGGCGCGGGCTACACC
>JAXDMF010000427.1:0-5121 GCA_034666205.1 Gemmatimonadales bacterium | reverse complement strand
ACGCCAACTACGACTGGCTGAATCGCGTGGTCGCGGTCGGCATCGGCCATCGCCGGGCCGACGGGCCGATTTATAGCATCTTCGAAGTTCTCTGAGAAGGACATCCGACGATGAAAGAGCTTTCAGGAAAGACCGCTCTCGTCACCGGCGCCTCGCGTGGGATCGGTCGCGCCAGCGCGCTGGCCCGCGCCAGGATGGGCGCCCAGGTTCTGGTCCACTACAGCAGCGGGGTGAAAGAGGCCGAGGCCGTCGTCGCCGAGATCCGCAAGACCGGCGGACGGGCCGATGCCGTTGCCGCCGATCTCTCCGCGCCGGACGGGGCCCACAAGCTCGCCAAGCAGGTCCGCGCCGTGGTGGGCGACCGGCTGGACATCCTCGTCGCCAATGCCGGAATCTCGAAGTCGGCGACCATCGAGGAGACTACGGTGGAGGATTTCGACCGCCTCTTCGCGGTCAACGTCCGCGCGCCGTTCTTCCTCGTCCAGCAGTTGCTGCCGATCATGTGCCAGGACAGCAGCATCGTGCTGGTCTCGTCGGTGGTAGCCCACGCTGCCGTCGGCACGCTGTCGGCCTATGCCGCGACCAAGGGCGCGATCGACACGCTGGTGAAGCACTTCGCCGCCGGGCTCGGCGAGCGCGGCATTCGGGTCAACGCCGTGGCGCCGGGTGTCGTCGCAACCGACATGTCGAGCTTCACCAAGACGGATGCAGGCCGCAATTCGGCGCTCGGCATGCAGGCGCTGAAGCGAGTCGCCCAACCGGACGACATCGGCGGTGTCGTCGCTTTTCTCGCCTCCGACGATGCGCGCTGGATTACCGGGGATAGCATCCGAGTCGACGGCGGCTCGAAGCTCTGAGGTCTGCGTGCTCTTGCTGCTGAGCGACATCTTCGTCGCTTAACCACCTTATCATCGAGAGCGTAAGGAGACTAAACATGCTTCGGAATAAAATGTGCTTTATCGCCTTAGCCCTCCTCCTCGCCGCGGCGAGCTGTAAGAGTGCATCGACAGCGGAACAGAACAAGGCGCTCGTCCTACACGCCTTCGACACGCTCTTCAACAAGAGGGATTATGTAGCGGCCAAGAAGCTTTGGGCCGACAACTACATCCAGCACAGCGCACACATTCCGCCGGGGCGCGAGGGCTTGTTCGACCTGGTGAGAAGCTCGCCGCCGACGATGCGCTATGAGAACTCACGCATCATGGCCGAGGGCAACTTTCTAATGCTGCACGGGCGGTTCACCAATATCGGGCAGCCGGCCGACTGGATCGTCGTCGATATCGTGCGTCTCGAGAACGGCCGACTAGCGGAGCACTGGGATGTCGTCGAGGACGAAGTGACGAGGGCGGACTCGAAGAGCGGCCTTCCGATGTTTGGCGACGCTTTTCCCAAATAGCCGTCCGATGATCTTCCCCTCCGGGTACTCGTAGTACCGCCCCCATAGCCAAGAGTCGGGTGTTCACCCCGACGGAGTCCCGAGGAGACGCTCGAACTCTTGGAGGACGATCCCATAGCACTCGCAGGCCGCCCGTTCCAAACCCCGTCCATTCCGGATCGTAATCACCCCGCGGTGATAGCTGATCAGCTTCAGTCGCTGGAGTGCCGCCGCGGCCTCGGTCACAGTGGCTCGCCTCACGCCGAGCATTTGCCCCAAAAACTCGTGGGTGAGCGGAAATTCGTTCCGATTCACCCGATCACGGACGATCAGAAGCCAGCGCGCAAGGCGCTGCTCGACCGAATGCGCGCGATTACAGGCGGTGGTCTGCGAGACCTGCGACATGAACGCCTGAGTATAGCGCTCCATAAGCTGCCGAAGTCGCCCTTCGCGGTGCGCCTCTCGGCGGAAGACCGCGATGTCCAGGCGCTCGCCGTGACCGGCGACTTGGACCATGGCCCTTCCCGGGGAGGTGGTGGCGCCAAGGAACACCGGGAGTCCCACCAACCCCTCATTCCCGATGGTTCCGACTTCGACCGTGTGGCCGTCGGTGAGGGCGAGTATCGAAGCGACGGCGTCGATGGGGAAATACACTGCTTCGATGGGCCGGTTCGGCTCCCAGAGAATCTGCTTCAGCTTCATGGGCACCGTCGCCAGGTCGGACCGGAGTCGTGCGTAGTCCTTGGGCGGAAGGGCAGCGAGGATTTGGTTCGCGTTCTGCTTGGGGTGGAGTGGTGATTTGATGGTCGACCTTGCTCTGGTCCTGGGCATCCTGTCGCTCCCGTCGGTACGCTAGCGTACCGAGCTTCGAAGGCGTATTATGTCGGCAAACGTACAGTTCCTCATTGCAGGCGCAATATGCGACACGGCCCCAGCAGCCGTATGCGGAGCACCCAGTTACGCCGCTTTGAAGTGATTGCGGTGGCGACTATCTCAGGCTTTGGCCCGCCGCGACTTGGAAATCTCGCCTTTCCCGAAATACCCTCACGGCCCTGACGCGGGAAGTCAGATGACGGCCGCTCCGGTGTCCCGCAAGCAAACCATTCTTGTGGTGGACGATGAAGCAATCGTCCGCTCGCTCACTACGCGGATGCTTGAAGCACACGGGTACACTGTTATTGAGGCCGGCAATGGGGTTGACGCGTGGACCCTGTTGGAAAGCGAGGGCGAGCACATCGATCTCGTGATATCCGATGTGGTGATGCCACGCCTCGATGGACTTGAACTCGCCGGATGCATGGGGATCATGCCCCATCCACCACCGCTCCTGCTCATGTCGGGCTGGGGGCTCAGTGCGCTGGAATTTGAGCGGCCATTCCTGGCCAAGCCGTTTTATGCGCACGAGCTGCTGGCGGCAGTGCACCGCCTTCTGAAAGCAGCAGGCCAAGGGGATCAGGGGAGCTCGGATGCCGCCCCGAGTTAGTGGGCAACTGTCTTGTCAACGGCCCGGCCCCCATCGGATCTAGCTTATGTCCCACCCAAACTACATTCCGCCTTTTCAGTTCGGCAAATACAGTGTGGAGGCATGGGGTCATCGGTCGCCGGGAGGGGACGGAAGCCTCGAAATGGTCTGGAGTATCAGGGTGGACGATGCGTGGTTAGGCTCTTTCACCACCCCAACAGACCTGATCGCGGCGGAGGTCATGAAGAGAGTCAAGCACTGGGTCACGCGGAACCTGCCGCAATAACACCACGAACGACGCCACGGAGCCGGCGGAGGTGGAAACAGAAATCCCGACCGCTTCTAAGAGTGATCGGGGTAAGGATTTCCGGAGTGGGCCCGGCGCGACTCGAACGCGCGACCTCTTGCTCCGGAGGCAAGCGCTCTATCCAACTGAGCTACGGACCCTTGAGTTTGGTGCAACATAGTCGCCCGCCGGACATGCTGCCAGCACCGATCAGATCGTTGCCGGCAAGACGTCTTGCCGCGATTCCGAGACTCGGTCGAGAGGTCCGTCGATAGCGTCGTCGAACCCAGGAGTCCAGACCGCCTCTCCGTCGATCCCCTCCGGCCATCTCACGCCCATCCAGCCAAGCATCGCCGGAAATAGGTCGACGGTGCGGAGCGGCGCCGGGGGGATCGGCTGACTGGACCAGACAGGTGTCTGCATGTGAGCCCGGATCAGGCTGCCGTGCCCCGCCTTGTGCTCGGGCACCTCGAATCTGGACCGGAAGTCGTAACCCTCGCGTGCGATCACCAGGAGATCGCCCGAACGGCGGCTCCGAAACTGGTCTATCAAGTTGTATGGAGCGTCGGGGAAGGGGCCGTCCCAGGTGCCCTCGAGCCACTCCCGGGAGGACGCGGTCCAGGTACGGCCCAGCATCAGCGGGTCACCCGACCCGGGCTCATACGTCACGAGATCACCTTCGGTCCAGATCCGTGCCGCACCTTCCGAGCTCGCAACCCAGATGCCGCCCGCCTCCGATTCGGCGGCCACCAGTGCCACTGCCTTCTCCCTCAGCAACGCGGCCACCAGGTCGCTCCGGCCCCCGAAGGTCTCCGGCCGACGCAGTCGCTCTACCGGCCAGCGCTGGGACCTCGGCTCGCCCGGCCGAGCATAGACCATCGCCGATCCGTTCCCGGCCACCATGACGGCCGCGCGGGGGCGGCGTTCCCAGACGACGGGATGCGATAGCGTCGGGATCCCCTGAGCGCGGAACCACTCGGCCAGATCGAGATGGGTATGCACCGGAGAGGAGCCGTGATCACTCACCAGAAGGATCAGACTCTCCTCCAGTTCTCTCCGCTCTCGGAGCCGCTGCCGCAGCTTCCCCACGGTGGCGTCCACCTTGGCGAGTGCGCTGTGCACCTGAGCCGAATCGGGGTCGGTCTGGTGGGTGTATCCGTCCACCGCTGGGAACTGGGCGAATACGAAGCGCCAGCGCTGGTCTGCGGCCCGGAGCAAGTGACGGGAGACCGCATCGTCCGAGGGTTGATGCCACTGGGCAAAGTGCGCCACGGACCCCCAGAGCTGCCGCTCCAGCCGGGAGGGATCTCGCTCTCGCGTGAGCCCTCGGGCGACGGGAGTGAAGATCCCAATGCTCTCCGGCACCAGCTCGAAGATGGTTCGCACGCTGGTCGAGAGATCGCGGTCGAGCAGGGGCGCTTGATAGCCGCAGTAGCTCCGGACCTCCGCCCGGTCCCGCCACCAGCGGCCACCGTAGCGGGCCCGGTCCAGCCAGCGGATCGAGGGGATATCGCAACGTCCCGGGGCGCACCCCGTGAGGAACGGCAGGTACGCGACACTGGTGGTGGAGGGGAACCCTGTGATGGCGTGGGTGCGCCCGCCCTGGAGTACCATATCCGCCAGGTGCGGGAGGTGCCCGGCCTTCAGGCGGGTCTCGGCGACATCCGGCCGGAGCCCGTCGACCAGCAGAAGGAAGCAGCGCCTCACGCCTCTTCCGCCGCCGTCTTGGAGCGGCCACCTAACTCGGATGGGGTTGCCGGATCGACATTGCCGCGGTTCATCTTGCGGGCGCCACGCACCCCGAAGGCCAGGACCACCAGGCTCGCCACCACGATCCATGGTCCGGGGATCGGCAGGACCAGCCCGATTCCGGCGAGCACAGCGTAGCGGATGCCCCGTCCCAGCGTTACGGACAGCTGATATTTCCAGAGAGGGTACCCGGCCAGTACCGCCAGGAAGCGCATCGGATAGTGGGGCACGATCGGGAGCACGCAGGTG
>JAXDMF010000426.1:0-7555 GCA_034666205.1 Gemmatimonadales bacterium | reverse complement strand
GGGCCAGGACCGCAGTCGTGTCGAGCCAGGGCGCGCCGATCTTTTCGAACGGCGCATCGCTTCCCCGGCCAACCGAGAGATTGGTTCCTTCGAATAAGCAGAGGCCCGGATAATGGTAGAGACTCTCCAGCGTGCGTAGATTCAGGCTGGGGGGCACGAAGGGTAGACCGGTAGCATCCAGGTCCATCGAGCGGCGCCAACCCTGCACTGGAACGACGTGGAGCTCGGCCCCGAGGTGAAGGACTGAGTTGGCGAGGCGGGCAAGCTCGCCTATAGTCATTCCATGCCGCATGGCGATCGGAAATCTTGCGACTGCCGACGCGGTGACGCTGTCCTGAACATCCCCCTGAACCGCACCTCCAATCGGATTGGGCCGGTCGAGCACGATCGTGGGAAGCCGCTGCGCCGCGGCGGCACCCATGATGGTGGCGACTCCGGCCGGATAGCTGTAATACCGCGCCCCGGCATCCTGGAGGTCTATGAGAAGGACATCCACATTCGCCAACATGGCAGCGGTCGGCGCATGGAGCCGTACACCATCGTGCAGCTGGTAGACTGGGAGACCGGTGGCCGAGTCGGTGTCCTGCAGCCTCTCCGGTGCAACGTCGACATCAATGACACCCCGGAGCCCATGCTCCGGCGCGAAAACTGCTGTGACGCGAGCCCCCGCTGCGATCAGGCGGTCGAGATCACGCTCGCCGTGAAGGTCGACCCCCGACTGATTGGTGACCAGACCGATCCGGCGGTTGCGTATCAGGTGCAGACTGTCGGACAGCAAGACCTCGATGCCCGGGCGTACCCCGAGCGGCGATGCACCGCGACCGGCACCAAAGCCGCTTTCGGACCGCGGATGAGCCGCGCAGCCGATGCACCAACCCAACAGCCCCAGCAAGGCGAGAGATCCGTGCAATCCAAGTACCTCGCGCTCGTGATGGTTCTTCTCTGCGCCTGCGGTGGACCCGGTCAAATACCGGTGCCTCAGCCAGTGCAGTCGCCGCTTCAGGCCGGTACCCCGGTCGCGGTGGACGTCGACGCGCTCGTCGCCTCTCTCCCGGTCCGCGACAAAATCGCCCAACTGGTGATGCCGTGGATTCCGGGCAGCTACGCCGCATTCGATGACGAGGCGTTCAGGCGGATGCAGGGCTGGGTGGATTCGCTCCATGTCGGCGGCCTGATTGTGTCGGTCGGCTCGCCGTTCGATGTCGCCGCCAAGCTGAACCGGCTGCAGGAACGCTCGAGCTTGCCGCTGCTGATCGCCTCGGATCTCGAGGCCGGTACCGCCATCCGGCTGAACGGCGGCACACCGTTTCCTCCCAATATGGGCATAGCGGCCACCGGGAGCGACTCGGATGCCTATGAGGTGGGCCGAGTCACCGCGCTGGAGGGCCGCGCGGTTGGAATCCATCTCGCCTTCGCCCCGGTCGCGGACGTCAACAACAATCCAGCCAATCCGATCATCAACGTAAGGTCCTTCGGGGAAGAGCCGCACGCGGTAGGCCGGCTGGTGGCGGCGGAGATTCGTGGACTACAGGACCACGGGATGCTCGCCGCGGCCAAGCACTTCCCCGGCCACGGCGACACCGGCGCCGATTCCCACATATCACTGCCGGTGCTCACGGCCAACTGGGCCCGTCTGGACTCGGTCGAGTTGGTCCCGTTTCGGAGCGCCATCGCTGCCGGGGTGGCCGCCGTCATGTCGGCGCACATTGCGCTGCCCGGGATCGACATTGGTCAGCTCCGCCCCGGTAGTGTCGCCCCCAATATCCTTACCGGCATCCTCCGTGATTCGCTCCACTTCACCGGTCTGGTCGTCACCGACGCGTTGAATATGGGCGGGATCGCAAACGAGTACGGCGCGGAGGCCGCGGTGCGGGCATTTGTGGCCGGGTCCGATCTGCTGCTCCAACCGGCCGATCCGAAGGCCGCCATCGACGCCATGACTGCCGCTGTCGCCCGGGGGGAGATTTCACCGGAACGCCTGGACCGCTCAGTTCGGCGGGTCCTCCAGCTGAAGTGGCAACTCGGCCTGTTCACCGAGCGGATCGCTCCCCTCGATGGTGTTCCGTTGGTGGTGGGCCGCGCCGAATTCCGGGCGGAGGCCCGCGACATGGCCACCCGGTCTCTGGTATTGGTGAAAGACGTGAATGGAACGCTGCATGGGCTGAAGAATGCCCGTTCGCCTCTCACCCTGGTTACCTATGGGGATGAAGACTACCGCGCGGTAGGCACCACTCTGGCTTCCGAGCTCCGGGCGTCCGGTTTCGCCGTCACGGTGTTCAAGCTCTGGCCCGCAAGCGGACCAGCCAGCTACGATTCTGCGGCGGCGGCCATCGAGCGCAGTCCGGTGACCCTATTCGCAGCATCCGATAAACCGATTGCTTCACGCGGCTCGATCGGCCTGCCCGATGCCATGATGGGGTTGATCAGCGCCACCGCCCTGTCGCGCCCGACCATCCTCGTCTCACTGGGGAATCCGTACCTGATCGGCCAGCTTCCAGAAGTTGGATCGTATCTGATCGGGTGGCGCTCCAACCCAGTGACCGAACAGGCAGTGGCGCGCGCGTTGGCAGGAGCTACCGCCATTACGGGGCGGCTCCCGATCTCGATCCCACCGCTATACGCCAGAGGCTGGGGCGTGCAGCGGCGAATGCCGTGACTCGGAGCCGGGCGCCACTCGCGTTGGTGATGCTCGCCTGTGCTCCCCATGCCGTTCCCCCTCCCGCCCCCGTGTCGCTCGACGTGGCAGCATTGAAGCCGGTGACGGAGTTTCTCGATTCAGCGGTGGCGTCAGGCGCCGCGCCAGGAGCGGTCCTCGCCGTTACGCGCGACGGCCAGCGGTTCGTGTACGGCAGCGGTCAGCTGGGGGCGGACGAGCCGGAATCTCCGGGTGCGGCGACGATCTACGATCTGGCATCGCTCACCAAGGTGGTCGGGCTCGTGAGCGGCGCCATGCTGGCTGTGGACGAGGGAAAGCTGGAGTTGGATGCCCCGGTGCAGCAGTACGTCCCCGCATTTGCCGGCGCTGGAAAAGATCGGATCACGGTCCGCATGCTTCTGGCGCACGCGAGCGGCTTGCCGGCGTGGCGGCCGCTGTTCCGCGAGGCCGGCAGCCGGGCCGAGGCCTTTGCCCTGGCCGACACGACGCCGCTCAGCTCGGTCCCCGGCACGGTGGAGGTCTATTCCGATCTCGGCGCCATCATTCTCACCCAGATGCTCGAAGCGATCTATCACCAGCGGCTGGATTCGCTGCTCCAGCGCCGGATCTTCGGACCGCTGGGCATGAGCGCAACCCGCTTTTTGCCAGGTGCTGACCAGCGGGATCGCATCGCACCGACCGAGATGGATCCGTGGCGCGGCCGCGTGCTCCGGGGCGAGGTGCAGGATGAGAACGCCGCGCTGATGAACGGCGTGTCGGGGCATGCCGGGCTGTTTGGGTCGGCGGAGGACCTGCTGACGTTCGCGGAGTGGCTCTTGGAGCAGGCGGACGGGCGGTCAGCTGGTCGGGCGGTCAGGCGGTCCGAGAGCTTCACAGAGGTCAACCAACCGGCCGACCGCCCGACCATCCGACTGTCCGTCCTTCAGGAGTTCACCCGTCGGCAGAACTTGGTTCCCGGCTCGAGCCGTGCACTCGGCTGGGACACGCCGTCGCCCGGAGGCAGCGCCGGCAGCCGGCTCTCGCCCCGGAGCTTCGGGCACACCGGATTTACTGGCACATCGCTCTGGATCGATCCAGAGCACCACCTCGCAATCATCCTGTTGAGCAACCGGGTGAACCCGACCCGGGACAATCCGCGCTGGGCTCCGCTGCGCGGGAAAATCGCGGATCTCGTGATGACCACCCTCTTCGAGGACGCTCAATGACGCTCGAACTCAGCGACTGGCTCATCGTCGCACTCTACTTCATCGCCTCGGCCGGCATTGCGCTGATCTATACCCGCAGGGCCAGTCAGTCGCTGGATGAGTACTTCGTCTCCGGTCGAGCGCTCCCGTGGTGGCTCGCCGGCACATCGATGGTGGCCACGACATTCGCCGCAGACACGCCGCTGGTCGTCGCGGGTCTCGTGGCGCGCTATGGGGTCGCGGGCAACTGGCTGTGGTGGAATGGAGCTCTATCCGGAATCCTGACGGTCTTCTTCTTTGCGCGTCTCTGGCGTCGAGCCGGAGTCCTCACCGATCTCGAGTTCGCCGAGCTGCGATATGGGGGCAAGCCGGCTGCGGTACTTCGGGGATTCCGCGCGCTCTATCTCGCGCTGCCGGTCAATCTGATCATCATGGGGTGGGTCACCCGCGCGATGGTGACCATCCTGCACATCACTCTGGCGATCGACCCGTGGACGGCGGCCATCCTGTTGTTCGCAGTGACCGGCACCTATTCCATCTTCTCAGGGCTCTGGGGCGTGGTTGTGACCGACACCTTCCAGTTCATCGTCAAGATGGGCGGCGTGATCGTCCTGGCGATCTATGCGGTGAATTCGGTGGGAGGTCTGGACTCGATGGTTCGGCAGGTCACTGCCCACTTCGGCTCCTACGAAGCGGCGTTCGGGGTACTCCCGCCGGTGGACAAGGCCTGGCTGCCGCTCTCGACACTCATCGTATTTCTCAGCGTGCAGTGGTGGGCAGCGTGGTATCCCGGGGCGGAGCCCGGGGGCGGCGGCTACGTGGCACAGCGCATCCTCGCCGCCAAAGACGAACGCCACGGATTGCTTGCCACGCTGTGGTTCCAGATCGCCCACTACGCCTTGCGCCCCTGGCCCTGGATTCTGGTGGGCTTCGTGGCGGTGCTGCGATACCCCCACCTGGCCAATCCCGAGGAAGGCTACGTCCGGGTCATGGTGGACGTACTTCCTTCGCCGGTCAAGGGACTCCTCCTCGCCACCTTTGCCGCCGCATACATGAGCACGATCGGGACGCACCTGAACTGGGGCGCTTCGTATCTGGTCAATGATGTCTACCTTCGCTTCATCAGGCCCCAGGCCGGCCGACGGGCCCAGGTTATAGCATCCCGGTTCGCCACGGTGACGCTCATGCTCCTTTCACTCGTCGTCATGGCGAATCTGAAGAGCGTGGAACAGGGCTGGAAGCTGTTGATCGCCCTTGGCGCTGGCACGGGTCTGGTCTTCATCCTGCGCTGGTACTGGTGGCGGGTAAACGCGTGGTCCGAGATCAGTGCGATGGCGGCGTCGTTTGTGACGTCGATTGTGCTGCATTTCGCCGGCGTCAATTCAGGCGACACGTCGAGCCGCGATTATGCCCTGGCGATGAGCATCACTGTGGGAATTACGACAGTCGTCTGGATCAGCGTCACCTTCCTGACCGCACCGGAACCGGATGCCGTGCTGGACCGTTTCTATCGGAAGGTGCGGCCGGGCGGACCAGGCTGGCGCTCGGTGTCCACCCGGCTCGGCTTCGGAGACGACCGCATTCCGGGTGGGGCGCTTTCGTTCTTCAACTGGATCGCCGGGGTCGTGGCCGTCTTTGCCGCCCTGTTCGGGGTGGGGGAATTTCTCACCGGCAGCACTCGGGACGGGGTGCTTTACAGCATCGCCGCAATAGGGGCTTTCGCGTTGATAATGCGCAATTTGCAGGCCGACGCACAGCTCGCCGCGAGCGTTGACAGGAGCCAAGGCGGGGACTTAGGTTTCCCCCAATCGAAGTGAAAGTTTTCTCTGCCTTATTTGCCTCCAAATGAGGCTGATGGAAGGAGTTAGCATGAGCGGCATCGAGCAGCAGACCCCCGCAAGCGGGTTTTCTCTCGTCCTGAGCGGCCGGGCAGCTGAAGAGGTCCAGAAGTTCATTGCCCAAGAGCAGGTGCCGGCCGAGACCGCGGGTCTTCGCGTCAGCGTCCTGCCGGGCGGCTGCTCTGGCTTCAAATACAGCCTGAACATTGAAGAGCGCCCGCTGGAAGACGACATGGTGGCCGAGGTCAACGGCGTGCGGGTCTTCGTCGATGGGTTCAGCGCCCAGTATCTCACCGGGATCACCATCGATTACGTGAGCTCGATGCAGGGCTCCGGCTTCACCTTCAGCAACCCCAACGCCAGCGGTGGGTGCGGTTGCGGCAGTAGCTTCACCGCCTGATCCCCACCTGATAAGTTCCGGGCCCACCGCCAGCCAGCGCGTGGGCCCTTTTTGTTGCTCCCAATTCTGGAGTACTGCGTCTGCACCGACTCGACCTCATCGTCGTCGTCCTGTACTTCATCTTTACCCTGGGGGTCGGGCTCTGGGTCGCTCGCCACCAGCGAAGCGCGTCCGACTATTTTCTCGGCGCCCGGAATCTGCCGGCATGGGCCATCCTGCTCTCCATCGTCGCCACCGAGACCTCGGCACTCACGGTAATATCGGTCCCGGGCATAGGGGCACGCGGTGATCTCACCTTCCTTCAGCTCACCTTCGGGTATCTGGTTGGCCGCATCGGCGTGGCCGTGTGGCTGCTTCCGGGATATTTCCGGGGCGATCAGGAGACGGCGTACGCCAGGCTGGAGTCCCGCTTCGGGGTAGGCACGCGGCGGCTTACGTCTACTGTCTTTCTGGTCACCCGCTTCCTCGGCGATGCGGTCCGGGTGTTCGCGAGTGCGATCCCCCTGGCGCTGGTGACCGGCTGGAGTATTCCCACCTCGATCGTCGTGATGGGTCTGGTCACGATGATCTACACCTGGTTCGGCGGGTTCAAGGCAGTGGTCTGGACCGATGTGCTTCAGCTCTGCGTTTATCTGGCGGGTGGGATCGGCGCCCTGCTGGTGGCCTGGCATATTGGGGGAGGCGTTGGTCCAGCCCTGGAGCTGGCCCGGCATGCGGGGAAGCTGAAAGTCATCGACCCGGCGATCGACTTCACCAGAACCTACACCCTCCTGGGGGGCCTCGTCGGGGGAGCACTGCTGTCGGCCGCCTCACACGGGACGGATCACCTGATCGTGCAGCGGCTACTGGCCACCCGCTCCCTTCGCGACGCACGCATCGCACTGGTCGGGTCGGGGATAATGGTGATCGGTCAATTCACTCTGTTTCTGCTGGTGGGGTCCGCGATCTGGGCCGCGGGGCTCGCACCAGCGGGCGTTCCCGGCGATGAGCTGTTTCCTTCCTTCGTCCTGCACCATCTCCCGGCCGGCCTGGCGGGACTCGTGGTCGCCGGTATCCTCGCGGCTGCAATGGGAACCCACAGTTCCGCAATCAACTCTCTCGCCTCGTCGGCCACACACGATCTCTACGCATCCTGGAGCGGCGAGCGGGACCCGGTTCGCCTCCTCCGGATAGGCCGGCTGCTCTCGGCAGTGTGGGCCTCAGCCCTCGTGGTGGGAGCGTTGTTCTTCCATTTCGCTGCGACCAGCAAGGACACACCCGTCGTCGTGGTGGCGCTCTCGATTGCGTCAGTCACGTACGGGCCCCTGCTCGGGACCTATCTCCTGGCGGGTCGCTGGCCCCGGGCACGCGGCCGCGACGTCGTCGGTGCTGTCGGGTTTACCGTGGCGGTTATGCTCGTTGTGGTCTTCGCCCGACGGCTGTCGGGCCATTCGGGTCTCGAATGGCTGGCCCCGGTCGGTCGTCTTGCGTGGCCGTG
>JAXDMF010000425.1:0-2522 GCA_034666205.1 Gemmatimonadales bacterium | reverse complement strand
ATAGGATGGCCAGGCTGAAGGTCACTACAAATACGATGATCGATAGTGCCGATCCATACCCGAACTGCAGGTTCTGCAGCAGCGCGTTGAAGGTGTACAGGGCAATCGGCTCGGTGGACGTGCCCGGGCCACCCCCGGTCAGCGCGTAAATGAGATCGAACACCCGGAACGCATCCAGGGTGCGAAAGATGAGCGCAACCAGGATTGCGGGCTTCAACAGCGGGAGCGTCACGTGCTGGAACTGTCGCCAGGCCGACGCACCATCGATTCGGGCGGCTTCATACAGCGAAGCGTCGATGTTCTGCAGCCCAGCGAGTAGGAGGAGCGCCACGAAAGGTGTCGTCTTCCAAACGTCTGCCAGAATCACCGGCACCCACGCCGCCACCGGCTGGATGAACCAGACGACCGGCTCCCGAAGCACTCCGAGACTCACGAGTACGGTGTTCACGATACCGCTCTCACCCTCGAACATGAACCGCCATAGCAGCGCAGAAACCACCGTCGGGATCGCCCAGGGGATCAGCACCGCGGCACGCACCAGTCCGCGCCCCCGAAACGCACGGTTCAGCGCCAAAGCGAGACCCAGACCGATGATCAGCTCGAGTCCCACGCTGGTCAGGGCGAAAAACCCGGTGTGCCCGAGCGCACCCCAAAACCGAGGGTCTCTGAACGCCTCGACGTAGTTGTCGACCCCAATGAATGGCTTACCCAGCCAGGGCATTCGAAGGTCGTGCAGGTGCAGCGATTCCCAGAGAGTCCAGAGAAGCGGGAAGAGGGCGACGAGAAGGATGGTGGCGAGGGCGGGGAGAACGAGCCGCCAGGCGAGTCGAGCCTCTTGCTGCTCGATCCCGGACGGCCGGTCAGCGCCGCGCAACCGGCTCTCCAGTGCCCAGCCCGGCGCGGTTCAAGAGGCGCTGCATCTCGGCCTGGGCCTGGGCCAGCGCTTCAGCAGGCCCGGTTTGACGCGTAAGGGCGCGGTGGAGCTGAATCTGGAGAATCTCGGAGAGTTGGGTGTAGACCGGAGTGACGGGCCGGGGGACGGCAAAGTCGATGATCTGCCGGATCGTGGCGGGTGGGATGACGAGTCCCGAAGCGAGGTCGGGATCGTCGTAGAGGCGTGGCCGGGTAGGAAACTGCCCGACCACGCGAGCACGTTCCCGCATCTGTTCCGGCCGGGTGAGATAGTCGATTACCGCCCACGCAGCCTCGGGGTGCTCGGTGCGCCGATTGATCGCCAATTGCGCCCCGCCGATCGCCGCGGTGTGCGACCCTCCAGGACCGGCCGGCATCGGCGCCACCGAGAATTTGCCGGCTACATGCGACTTGGAGCTGTCCTGCATCAAGGGGACCGGGTAGGGCCAGTTTCGCATAAAGGCCGATTCGCCATTCTGGAATGCGAACCTGGTCTCCTCCTCATGCCAGGTAAGGACGGCGGAGGGAACGACACCGTCCCGGTAGATCTCGTCGAGCATCTCGGTCAGCGCCCGGCGACCCGCATCGGAGCTGACCACTACCCTGCCCCCATCCAATATTCGACCACCGTAGGCACCAAGATACTCCAGGAAGGTGGTTATCAATCCCTCGTAGCGAGCGCCCTGCCAGACGAAGCCGTAGCGGATTCCTGGCTCGTGTTTGGCCCGGCGCGCGTCCCGAACCAGATCGTCGAAGGTGGCCGGGGGGCCGGTCATCAGATCAGTGCGCCAGTACAGCATCCCCACGTCGATGAACCAGGGGAGCGCATACAGGCTGTCGGCCCACCGATTGGCGGCGATGGTGGAGGGAAAGAAGTCGGCAGTATCCGGGCGAAATTGGTCCAGCGGTAGAATCCATCCAGCGGCGGCGAACTCCGGAGTCCAGATCACATCCAGCTGGAGAATGTCCGGATCGCTTGCCCCCGCGTTGAGCCATTGCACGTAGAGTTGGTGCTTCTGGTCGGCGGCATCAGGCGTCACCCGCTGCTCGACCTTGATACCGGGGTTCTCCGCCATGAACCGCGCGAGCTGCCGGACGAGAACCTGGCCCTCGGCCCCCAGCGCGCTGATCGGGAACGTGATGACTATCGGCCCTGTAGTGGATGCGCCACTGCAGGCGCCCACCGCCAGGAGGGTAGCGAGTGCAAGGCGCGCACATCGGTTACCCAATCGGGGACCTCGGGGACGGGAAATGCGCTGAGGGAAGTGAACCACGACTGGTATAGTGCTCTGGGAAAGCACACTGCGCCAGCCATAGTGCGACCGATTCTGCGGTAAGCCTAGCCGCCGGGTGTCAGGAGAACCTTCATTGTGCACTCTGCCCGGTTACGGTGCCGAGGTCGGCAATGAGAGCTGCCATTGCCGCCTGCAGCCGGACAAGAGCGGCGGCCGCCCCTGTCAGGTCACCGGCTTTTCCCATCAGCTCCAGCTTCAGTGCGGCTTCCACGGCCTGCGCTGCCCCGAAATTGGCCACTGACCCCCGGAGGGCATGAGCGGCTTCCAGGAGGACCGCGGCATCGCTCCGCTCCACACCAGCTTGGATAGCCGACA
>JAXDMF010000424.1:0-11683 GCA_034666205.1 Gemmatimonadales bacterium | reverse complement strand
AGGGCGGCGATGACGGAGAGGCGGGAGCCGTTGCCGAGTCAGCGGATGGAGCTACGGAGAAATCGGCGACCTCTCCATCTTCTGCGTCCTCTCTATCCTCTCCGTCCTCTCCGCGCTTCGCGACGTGTCCCGCCATCAGCTGATTGACGGAGCCGAGGATCTCCTCGAGCGAGGCGGCGAGGTAACCCTCCTCGTTGATATTGCCCAGAAACTCTTCGGCCAGCAGCAGCTGTCGGGGAGTAAGGGTCAGCATCTGGAGCTGTTCCCGGAGGTGATCGATCAGGTTCCGGGTCTCGACGGTGACCGGCTCGTTGTACTCGAGTTGCTCGTACTGCTCCCGGGTGCCTCCCACCTCGAAGCCGTTGAGCAGGATCTCCTCCCAGTCGACCTCGTCTTGCTTCTCCTTCTGCTTCTCCTGCTGCTTCTCCTGCTCGGCGGTGAGCGGCTCCGCCGTCTCTTCTTCCGGCTCGAGCAGCTCGAGGAATGGGTTGGCCAGCAGCTCCTGCTTGAGGTGCTGCTGCAGGTCCATCATGGGCATGTAGAGCATGTCCATGGCCTGGTACAGCCGTGGATTGACCCGAAGCTCCTGGCGGAGGCTGGTATGCTGGGAGAGGCCGGTCCTCATGCCACGGCCTCGAGCCGGGCGCGAAGTCGCGCGGTCAACGTGGGTCCGAGATAGAGTTGGGCGACGCGGTCGTCGTACACCAGATCGCGCACGGTACCGGCGGCCTGCACTTTGCCTTCGAACATGATGTAAGCCCGATCTACGATGTCGAGTGTTTGCTCCACGTTATGGTCTGTAATCAGCACGCCGATGCCCCGATGCCGGAGTCCGGCGACAATCGTCTGGATATCGTGTACGGCGATCGGGTCGACGCCGGCGAACGGCTCATCCAGCAGCATGAACTTCGGGTCCGACACGAGCGCGCGGGTGATCTCCAGTCGCCGGCGCTCGCCTCCGCTCAGCGAGTAGGCCTTGTTCTTCCGCAGGTGCTTGATCGACAGCTCGTCCAGCATGCGATCGAGCTGGCGGTGCCGTTCCTCCCGGCCCAGGGGCCGGGTTTCCAGGATCGCCAGAATGTTCTCCTCGACGGTCATCCTTCGGAAGATGGACGGCTCCTGGGCGAGGTAGCCGATACCGCTGCGCGCCCGCTGGTACATGGGCGAATCGGTCAACTCGTGGCCGTCCAGCAATACTCGCCCCTTATCGGGCCGAATGAGGCCCGTAATAAGGTAGAAGGTCGTGGTCTTTCCCGCCCCATTGGGCCCAAGAAGCCCCACGATTTCCCCCTGCTCGACCCGGACGCTCACCTGGTCTACCACGGTGCGTCCCTTGAAGCTCTTCGAGAGATCCAGCCCTTCGAGCAGGCTGGCCTTGGTCCGGCGGCGGGTGAACGACTTGGCCCGCAGCATCGCGCGGCGCGCCGACCCGAGCAAAGCATCGTAGACGGTTTGCCGCTCTTCTTTGCCCGGTCCCCACCAGGCCACCCTGGGCTTTACGGTCTGCCAGTAACCTGGGGACGTGTCGAGAATCCATCCCTCGGTCGTGAGCCGCGGGAGTACGGACTGCGTCAGGTACCCGCGCACGTCGTCACCGGAGATTCCCTGGTCGTCGTCGCCCTGGTAGCAGGCGAGGTAGGCCTCACGGTAGCCCAGGACCAGATCCGAAAATGCGATGCTGTCCGACGGGCCGGCAGCGCGGACGATGGCCGCCAACGCGATGGGCACCGACGGGTCCCGATCGCCGAGCGCGGCAACCCATTCGGGAGCGGCAGGCGCCGTCATCGAGTGCCCCGCACACGGGCAAGCGAGTCGGGGCGGGCCTTGGTCGAATCCACCGGCTTCGCGTCGGTCGCCTCCAGCTGGATTCCATCGACTTGTCCTCGGATGTCCACCCGGTCCACCCCGGTGCGTACGCCCTGCTTCATGGTCATGACGATCACGTCGCCGCGGGCATAGTTGACCGATGGCCGATCCGGATACTTCGTGCTCGGGTCGATGTGGTACGACTGGGCGCCTTTCCGGGCTACGATGCGGCTCAGGGCCGAGTGTTTGGTGCCGGCGGAATCCCGTTGCACGAACTGAGCGACTACGGTATCGCCCCGCATCCAGTCGCGCTGTTTGCTGGCCGCGTCGATCCCCCCCCCGAGCCAGGCGGTTCCGAATCCGCGTACTTCCTTGAGCTGCTGCGCCGGCGTGTCCAGGGCCAGCGAATCGGCTCGCATGGCGTACGACGGGGAGTTGGCATAGGGGCGGGTTGAATCGCCCCACGCCAACGTTTGCTCCAACTTCCGATTTTTGAGGCCGAGTCCGATCGTATCGGCCACCAGATCCCATTCCTTGCTGATGGCGTGCCCCGCGCCCTTGGCCGTCACGGCGGTCACTTCCCGGCGGTCGAGCTTGAGGTCGAGTCTGCGACCGGCAACGCTAAAGCTGTCCCGGCCCAGCCCACGCATCACCGGATTGCCCCCGACCAGCGTACCGTCACTTCCCTTCCCCGTGTCGAGCCGCAGCGAGTCACCCCGGGCAGCGAAGTCGCTCCGATCGATCGTGACCTTCCCGCCCGCCCACAGCCGATCGCTGCCCTTGAAGCGGACCCGATCGGCGACGATGACGTAGGGCTCCGTCCCGCGCGAGCTCGAGTCGGCGCTGGCGTATTGAATGCGGGGCCGGGCCGTCGCGTACATCTCCAGCGTATCACGCACGCCCTTCACCACCCGGAAGTAGTCCAACGCCGGGCCGGTGAGGGTCGATCCGGTCTTGAGGTTCCGGGTGCTGACGCTCCCTCGCGCCTCCCACTTTTCGCCGGCCTTGAAGTAGGTGCCGTAATCGGCATCCATGGTGAGGGTCGAGTCGCGGTATTTCACATTGCCGATGAATCGGACCAGGTTTCCGCCGTACGCGGCGACGCTGTCGCTCTGCATGGTGACCTGCGAGCCCCGGCAGCTCAGGCGGACGTTGCCTCCGGCAAAATAGTTAGTGCCCTGAGGCGTCTCGACCACGCTGCCTTGCCGATCGACGTTGTTGATCTGAAAGACACACCGGTCGCTCTGGGCCGCGAGGGGTGCTCCAATGGCAAGCATCATGAGCGCGGCCCAGAGCGGCGGGGAAGCGGGGAGGCGGGGAAGCAGGTAAGGCACCCCGCACTTCCGCGCCGTACTCAGGCTGGCTGAGCTTCCCCGCTTCCCCGCTTCCCCGCTTCCCCCCCGTCTCATTGTCCCGGCAGCAACATGCCGTTGCCCGTCACGCCCCGGGGACGATCGGTCACGACATTCTTGAAGTCGGGATCGGAGCGGAAGCTGTTGCCCTCGAGGTGTTCCTCACCCCGGTCGAAGGTAAAGTGCCGATCGGTCAGGATAGTGTTGGTCGCGTTGTCATACTTGAGCACATCGGTGGCAAGTCGGCGTCCATCGGGTGACACCACAACCACGTTGCCCGTGGCCTGCATCGATCCATCCTGCCAGCGATAAGTGCCCCGCTTAGCCGTCAGGGTAGAGCTCTCCGCCCCCTTGATATCGAAGAACACAATCTTCACCTTGTGCAGCTCGTTCATTTGAGTCGGCTCGAAGAAGAAGGCGGTGTCCGCTTCCACCCGGCTGCGCAGAATCCCGTTATTGGTGACATAGTGGGAGAACCCCTCCAGTATCTGGTCGGCACTGTCGGAGGCCTGAACTGTTGTGGTCGGGCGTACCCCGGTGTCCTCGCACGCGGCGAGTGCTCCCACCACCAACATGAGAACCACGAATGGGCCGCCCTGCCCCGCTGCCCGTTTCACACGACCTCCGCGGTCTGCTCGGCGAAGTAGCGCTCGAGAATGTCCGCCCACTCGCCACGCGCCCTGAGAAGAAGCTCGATCACCTCACGGACCGCGCCGTGCCCACCCGACGCCCGGGTCACGTACGCGGCGACTGCCTTTACGTCGGCCACCGCATTGGCAACGGCGATCGGCAACCCGACGCGCCGGAGGACAGGAAGATCGGCGAGATCGTCGCCCACGAAGGCGACTTCCTCCCACCCGACCCGGCGCCGCGTCAGCAGCTCGTCGAAGGCCGCCAGCTTGCGGGGCCCAGGCACCTGAAGCACCTCCGCCACTCGAAGCTCGGCCGCGCGCAGTGCAGTCGCTTCGGAGCTTCGACCGCTGATCCAGACGACCGGGAGGCCTGCGGTCCGCAGGAGAATCAGTCCCAGTCCGTCCTGGATGTCGAAGCGCTTGAGCTCGACACGAGCTCCCGCCACCGGCCCGATGAAGACCCCGTTGTCGGTCAGCACGCCGTCCACGTCGAGGCCGAGCAGCCGGACGCGCCGGGCGGCAGTAGGGTCGATAGTGCTCATACCCGTGCCCTGCCCCAGACGTCGAGCGTCTGGCCCACCAGATCGGCCAGCCGGTCGAGGGGCCACTGGGTGGCCGCGTCGCTCAGGGCTCGCGAAGGGTCGGGATGGGTCTCAATGAAGAACCCGTCGGCACCGGCGGCGGCGGCGGCGGCGAGCAGCGGCGGAATGAACTCCCGCTGGCCGCCGCTGGCTCCGGACTCGCCCTGGCCCGGCCGCTGTACCGCGTGGGTGGCGTCGAAGATCACTGGCGCGCCGGTGGCCTCACGCAAACGGGTAAAATTCCGCATGTCCACCACCAGATCTCCATAGCCGAAGAAGGTGCCCCGCTCGGTCACGGCGACCTCCGGCGCCCCCGCGCCCCGAACCTTCTCCACGGCTCCCCGCATGCCTTCGGCCTGCATCCACTGGCCCTTTTTCACGTTGACCGGCCTCCCGGTACGTCCCGCCGCAACCAGGAGGTCGGTCTGCCGGCACAGGAAAGCCGGGATCTGGAGAACGTCGGCCACCTCGGCCACGGGAGCCGCCTGGTCAACGTCATGGATGTCGGTGAGGATCGGCAGACCGCTGGCGGCACGCGCTCGCTCCAGCGCACGCAGCCCCTCCTCCATTCCCGGGCCCCGGCTGGCGCCGAGCCGGGCTCGGTTGGCCTTGTCGAAACTGGCTTTGAGACAGACCGGAATGCCGAGGTCGTGCTCCAGACGAGCGAGCACCTCGGCCACCCTGGGCAGCACGTCGCCGGGCTCGATGACACAGGGCCCAGCGATGAGGAACGGTGTGCGCCCGAAGGACCACGCCATCACCGCGTACTCCGGGCCAGCTCCTCGGCAGCCGCACGCGCCGGCGCGGCGGCGCGGCGACGCAGGGCCGCCGCGATGAAGCCCGCAAACAGCGGGTGGGGCCGGGTGGGCCGCGACTTCAGCTCGGGATGGAATTGGCAGCCGATGAACCACGCATGATCGGGCAGCTCGATCACCTCGACGAGGCCTCCATCGGGAGATTGTCCGGAGAGCCGTAGCCCGTACTCCGCCAGCACGTCCCGGTAGGCATTGCTGACTTCCCAACGGTGGCGGTGGCGCTCGCTGATCTCGTTGGTGCCGTAGGCCTGGGCTACCCGGGAACCGGGCCTGAGCCGCGCGGTGTAGGCCCCGAGCCGCATGGTGCCGCCGAGGTCCGACACGTCGCGCTGAGAGTGCATGAGCGAGATGACAGGCGTCTCGCAGTTGGGCTCGAATTCGGTGCTGTTGGGGTCGGGGAGGCGGCAGACGTTGCGGGCGAACTCGATGATGGCGACTTGAAGGCCGAGACAGATGCCAAAGAACGGGAGATCGTTCTCCCTGGTCCATCGAATTGCCTCGAGCATGCCGCCGATGCCTCGCTCGCCGAAGCCGCCGGGGATCAGCAGGCCGTCGTAGCCGGTGAGCAGCCGCCCGGCAGCGGCCTGATCGGTGAACTGGTCGCTCGCAATCCACTCGATGTCCACCTTGGCGTCGCTCGGAATGCCACCGTGAATCAGCGCTTCCTGGACCGACTTGTACGCATCGCGCAGATCGGTGTACTTGCCGACCACGGCGATCCGGACCCGCTCCTTGGGATGAAGGATCCGGTCGGCAATGGTCTTCCACTCGGTGAGATCAGGCTCCCGCGTCTCCAGCCGGAGTCGCTGGCACACCTCGCGATCCAGGCCCTGCTCGAAGAACCGAACCGGAATCTCGTAAATCGACTTGACGTCAGGACTCTCGATCACACAGGTGAAGTCCACATTGCAGAACAGCGCAATCTTCCGCTTGATCTCGGCGGCGAGCGGCTGCTCGCTCCGGCAGATCAGGATGTCGGGTTGGATTCCGATCTCCATCAAATCGCGAACGGAGTGCTGGGTCGGCTTGGTTTTGAGCTCCCCCGCGGCCGCGATATAGGGCACCAGCGTGAGGTGGATGAACAGCGCGTTGTCCCGGCCGATTTCCTGGCGGAACTGCCGGATGGCCTCGAGGAACGGGAGTGACTCGATGTCGCCCACCGTGCCGCCGATCTCGGTGATGACCACGTCGTGGCCCGGAGCGGGACGCCGGATGGCGCTCTTGATCTCGTCGGTGATGTGGGGGATCACTTGGACGGTCGAGCCGAGATATTCGCCGCGGCGCTCCTTGTTGATCACCGTCTGGTAGATCCGTCCGGTGGTAATGTTGTTTTGGCGCGACAGCGAACGATCGATGAACCGCTCGTAGTGACCCAGGTCGAGGTCGGTCTCGGCGCCGTCATCGGTCACGAAGACCTCACCGTGCTGAAACGGCGACATCGTCCCGGGGTCCACGTTGATGTAGGGGTCGAACTTCTGCATGGTCACGCTCAGTCCGCGTTCGACCAGCAGCCGTCCAAGAGAAGCGGCGGCGATGCCCTTTCCCAGTGAGGACACAACGCCGCCGGTCACGAAGATGTATTTGGTCGCGTTTGGACCTGTCATCAGCCCTGTCCTTGGTAAGCGTGCCAGTGGGCTTCCGCCCGTCGAAGATCTTCGGCCGTATCGACGCCGGGGAGCGCCGGCTCACTCAGCCGCGCCACTCCGATGCCTATCCCATCATGCAACGCGCGCAGCTGCTCCAGTCGTTCGGCCTGCTCCGCCGGGCTCGGCGGCAGGCCCACCCAGCGGGCGAGCGCGGCACGGGTACACGCGTAAATCCCGATATGCTGCCAGTACAGGCCATCACTCGGGTCGTCGGGCTCACGGAGATGGGGGATGGGCGCCCGCGAAAAATACAGCGCGCGGCCTCGAGCATCGGTTACGACCTTGACCCGGCTCGGGTCACCGGCCAGCGCCCGGTCCAGCGGAGCCGCCGCCGTGCCGATCTCGTCCCCCTGCTCGACCCGGCCCAGCGCACCGGCCAGCGCCTCGCGCGAAAGGAACGGCTCGTCGCCCTGGATGTTCACGATCGTATCGAAGCTGGCGAACTCGGCCCTCTCCGCGACCTCCGCCACCCGATCGGTGCCGGTCGCGTGGGACGCTGAGGTGAGGACAGCACGAATCCCCGAGCCTTCGGCGACCCTGGCTACCTTCTCCGAGTCGGTGGCAACCACGAGCTGACCGACCAGACCATGGTCCAGTACACGCTCGATGACCCGGGTGATGAGTGGCTCACCTGCCAGCGGCTGAAGCGGTTTGTTGGGGAGGCGGGTCGAGCCGAGACGAGCCGGAATCACACCCAGGACGCGCATCACCGAAGTTAACAGGGAGCCGGTCCCGAGTCAAAAGTTATGCCGCGCGTGCCGGGTGTTAGGAGCTGGGAGCTAGAAGATTGTACGTCAAAGAGTTAGACAGTCGTAGCCGGAGCGGTGTGAAGGCCGGTCGCAGCGAGAGAGAGGAAGTTCGCAAGCAGCCGTTTACCGTGACGGGTGGCCACGGATTCGGGGTGGAATTGCACCCCGAACACGGGAAGCGTCCGGTGGCAGAGGGCCATGATTTCCTGCCCTGCGGGACGGTCCTCTGACCAGGCGGTGATCTCCAGTTCGGCGGGCAGATCCTTGGGCGAGACCACGAGCGAGTGATAGCGCATGACCTCCACCGGCGACGGGATCTCCTGAAAAAGGGGATGGCCGGTGTGGGCGACCTGGGTCGTCTTCCCGTGCATCAGCCGGTCGGCACGCACGACTCTTCCACCGAATGCCTCGCCAATCGCCTGATGGCCAAGGCATACGCCGAGGATCGGGATTATTCCCGCGGCTGCGCGGACGAGGGGGATCGAGATGCCCGCCTCACCCGGCGTGCAGGGGCCGGGGGAGATGATGATGGCCGCCGGCCGGAGCGCGAGGGCCTCCGCCGGAGTCAACGCATCGTTGCGGTAGACAACCGGCTCTGCCCCGAGCTCGCCGGCGTACTGCACCAGGTTGTAGGTGAAGCTGTCGTAGTTATCGAGAACGAGAAGCATGCCCTACACTAGCGCCGACGGGCGGAGTCCACCATGTGGCTCCCCGCCCGGCGAGTGGAATCCGCCCGGCGTGCCCCCTCGGTTCGCAGCGAGTCCACCAGCCGTTCGCTCCGCCCTGCGATAGAGTCGGCCCGTGCCTCGACCGCGGTGGTGATGGAGTCCGCCCGGACGTCTGCGGCTTCGGCGATGGAATCGGCCCTGGCTTGCGCCACTGATGCCATGGAGTCTTCCTGCCCAGAGCCGAAGTCCCCCCGCTTGAGGTCGTCCACGATGTCGTTGGGCAGCAGCAACGGTACGCTCACGCCCCCGGGCTGGAAGACGGCACGCCCAAATTCCTGCAAGTGAGCGCTGGAGTCATTGCCGTGGAAGCAGGAGAACACCCCGGTCGAAAGGGGGCCGACCTTGACGTCGACGCCTCCGTGATTGTGCTGGTTGTCCAGGTTGGCTGCGAGGCGACATCCTTCCAGACCACGGGCCATCACCGAATCCTGGAGCTTGATCTGGAGCTCGACGGCCGAAATGCGCTTGGGCGCGTCGCGCAGGAGCACGACCTTGTCCAGGGTGCCAAGCTTCTGTCCGTCGAGCTTGAAGGGGACGAACGGGATGGGCAACGTGATCGGCCCGGATCCCTCGACCACACCGCGCACCCGGCCGACCCCCTGCCGGGCGAGGGTGACGCCGATCATGCCGACCGTGAAGATGGCCAAGGCCCCGAAGGCGATTCGTACCCAGTAGTTTCGCATAGATTCCGCCTTCCCGGACGCCGGGTAATATGTTTCGCTAAGTAACGTTCAGGCAAAGCCGAAAGTTTCACCGGCTGACTCCGGGAGACCCCGCCTGTGATCGATGTTGAGGGCCTGCAGAAGCTATATGGCGACTTTCCAGCCGTCCAAGGCCTCTCGTTTCAGGTGGGGCCGGGCGAGGTCCTGGGCCTGGTGGGCCCGAACGGTGCCGGCAAGACCACCACCATCCGCAGCATAGCCGGGATCATCATCCCCACGGCGGGGCGCATTCGCATCGCCGGCCACGACCTGGCCACTGATCCGGTGGTCGCCAAGTCGGCGCTCGCGTTCATCCCGGACGAGCCTCACCTGTTCGAGTATCTGACCGTCGAGGAACACCTGCGTTTCGTCGGCCGGCTCTATCGCATCGGCGACGTCGGAGCCCGGATCCCCGGGTTGCTGGAGGAGCTCGACCTGGCCGACAAGCGGGGAGCGCTTCCGGGCGAGCTATCCCGAGGAATGAAGCAAAAGCTCGCGATCGCCTGCGGCCTGCTGCACGAGCCCCGGGTTCTCCTGCTCGACGAGCCGCTGACTGGATTGGATCCGGTGGGGATTCGCCGCATGAAAGCCACGATCATGCGTCGGGCGGCCGCCGGTTCGGCCGTGATCTTGAGCTCGCATCTGCTTCATCTGGTGGAGGAGATCTCCACCCGCGTGCTCGTCATGCAGCGCGGTCGGACGGTGGCATTCGGAACCATCGCGGAGATCGTGGCTGGAAGACCGGAGCTTCAGTCCCAAAGCCTGGAGGATGTCTTTCTCGCGCTCATCGGCGATGGAGAGACCGCCGAGCGATGATTCGCGTGTTCGGATATCTGGCCTGGCGCTCCGCCCGCAACCGGATTGGCCGGCAACTCCGTCATCTGCGAAGCCCCCGGTACCTGGCCGCGTTGCTGCTCGGACTGGCATACGTCTGGTTCATGATCATCAGCCAGCGGCCGGCCGCCGCCGCCGGAGAGACACCAGATCCACGAACCCTCGAGCTGGTCGGCGCTGTGGCATTGATCGGCGCGGTGGCATGGGGCTGGATCTTCGGCGTCGAGCGAAGGGTGCTCGCGTTTACCCCGGCTGAGGTCACCTTTCTCTTCTCCGCGCCGGTATCCCGGCGGGGCCTGATCCAGTTCAAGCTGCTTCACAGTCAGCTCCTCATCCTCTTTAACGCCTTGCTCTGGACGCTGATCCTCTCGCGGGAGCGGTTCGGGGTCTCTTCCTGGCTCAGGGTAATCTCGATCTGGGTCCTGCTCACCACCCTGTCGTTGCACCGATTGGGCGCCTCGTTTGTCCGGACCAGCCTCTCCGAGCACGGACGGCTCGGTGCCAGGCATCGCATCGTCTCACTGCTGGTCCTGGGCCTGGTGCTCATCGCCTTGACTTGGACCATCGCCGATGCGCTGCCCGCCATCGTCGCCGCGCGCGGCGGCGGCCCTCGCGAATTCCTCGCGGCCATGCAGGATGTTGCCAGCAGGCCGGTGCCGAGCGCCCTCACGTATCCGTTCCGTGCCCTGGTGCGGCCGCTGACGGTGCATAGTGCGGCGGCTTGGCTCCAGGCGCTCTGGCCGGCACTTCTCCTTCTCGTCCTGCACTACGTCTGGGTAGTCCGATCCGACAGCGCATTCGAGGAGACGGCGGCCGAGGTATCGCTGCAGCGGGCGCTGGCGCTGGCGGAGCATCGGCGGAGAACCTCGTCCCCCTTCCGGGCTCCGGTCAAGGCCAGTCCTCCGCTTTTTCGCCTGGCACCGATGGGGTGGCCCGCCGGCGCCATCCTATGGAAGAATCTCGTCGCCGCTACTCGCACTAGACGAGTGAGAAACGTGGCAATCGCGCTGGGCGGCGCCGGGGCCATCGCTGCTGTCCTGTCATTCGATCCCGAGGGGACCCTGGCGGAGATTGCCGGCTGGCTGGCCGCCTCGTGGGCCGGAATCACGATCGTGATCGGACCCCAGTGGGTGCGCAATGATCTCCGCGGCGATCTGTTGAAGCTGGACCTCCTCCGGAGCTATCCACTCAGGGGCTGGTCGGTCGTGATCGCCGAGGTGGCCGCGTCCACCCTGATGCTTACCGCCATCCAGCTCAGCCTGCTGGTCATTGCGTACCTCGCCTTTCTGGGGAACCAGACCATGATGCCAGATCTGGAGGAGCGCACGCTGCTACTCCTGATCGCTGTGGTCTACCTGCCGGGCATCAACCTCCTCGGCATGCTGATTCAGAATGCGGCCGCCCTGCTCTACCCCGCCTGGGTCCGCCTGGGTACCAGTAGACCAGGTGGGGTGGAGGCATTGGGTCAGAATCTTCTGATGATGGTGGCTTTCGTGACGCTGCTCGCGGTCACACTGGCTCTACCGGCCGCCCTGGCGGGCGGATCATTTCTGCTCTTACGGCCCCTGGTCGAGGGGTGGGCCGCCTTGCCCGCCACGGTGCTTGCTCTGGGCACCATGGCGTTCGAGGCGGCTCTGATTGTGGAGTGGTTGGGAAGCGTCTTCGAGCGGACCGATTCCGCAGCGGCCGGAATCAGTGTCTAAATCCGCTTAGTGCCTCAGCTGGGACCCGTCTGAATGCGGTTGGATTGCGATGCAGCGTAGCAGAAAGCAAGTCTGGAGGGACGTGACTTGGCTCACGTGCTCACTCACCACGAAGGCACGAAGGACACGAAGGACA
>JAXDMF010000423.1:0-4768 GCA_034666205.1 Gemmatimonadales bacterium | reverse complement strand
GGGGACGCGGGGAAGCGGGGAAGGAGGTAAGCGGGGAAGACGGTCCATTGCCCAGTGAAACAGATCAGGGGAACGGTCGAAGCGACTCTCGAGCGTCATGACTGCTGAGCGTACCCGCCTCCCCGCTTCCCCGCTTCCCCGCCAAGTCGACATCCTTCTGGTCGAGGATAACCCTCGCGAGGCCGAGCTCACCCTCAAGCCACTTCGGGACCTGGATGGCGCTATCCGGATCGAGGTCGTTCGGGACGGGGAGGAGGCCCTCGATTTCATGTTCGGTCGTGGGACCTTTCGCCAGGAGGTGGGCTCGCCACTCCCGCGACTTGTGCTGATGAGCCTCAAGCTCCCCAAGGTGGACGGACTCGACGTCCTTCGCGCCATCCGGGCCAACTCCCGCACCAGCCATGCACCCGTTGTTGTTCTCACCTCCTCCCACGACCCTCGCGAGCTGGCCCAGTGCTACCAGCTCGGCGCCAATAGCTGCGTACAAAAGCCAGTGAGGTACGAAGAGTTCTGCAATGCAATACAAACGGTCGGACGGTATTGGCTCGCGCTCAACCAGGCTCCACCGCCGCCGGCTTCTCCCATCGCCTAGCTGGGCCGCGCCTGCAACTTTTGCCAACCGGCGAGCGTCTGTGCATCACATCGTCCTGCGCTCGAGACTCCCATCGCCGAACCCTACCTGAGGTACTCGTGTCAGCCAGTCTCGCCCGAACCCTCCTGCTGGCCTTACCCATCACATCGGTACCGGTAATGTCGGTCCTGGCTCAACGGCCCGCGACGTCGCCGAGCCGGATCGAGATCCCCTACCAGAAGTTCGTCTTGCCCAATGGCCTCACCGTGATCGTTCACGAGGACCACAAGGCTCCGATCGTGGCGGTCAACGTCTGGTACCACGTGGGCTCGAAGAACGAGAGGCCCGGGCGAACCGGGTTCGCCCACTTGTTCGAGCATCTGATGTTCAATGGGAGCGAGAACTACGACAAGGACTTCTTCGGCCCCATGGAGCAAGCGGGTGCCACCGACATGAACGGCACCACCAATGAGGATCGGACCAACTACTTCGAGAACGTTCCCACCAACGCGGTGGACCTCGCGCTCTGGCTGGAATCCGACCGCATGGGCCATCTCACCGGCGCCATCAGCCAGCCGAAGCTGGATGAGCAGCGAGGTGTAGTGCAGAACGAGAAGCGCGAGGGGGAGAACGAGCCATATGGCAAGGTGTGGGACTTCCTCACCCCGAAGCTCTATCCGGGGAACCACCCGTACTCCTGGACCGTCATCGGATCCATGGAAGACCTGGATGCCGCCAAGCTGGACGACGTCAAGGAATGGTTCCGGACCTACTACGGCGCCGCCAACGCGGTGGTCGTGGTGGCGGGAGACATCGATGCGGAGACCGCAAAGCAGAAAGTAGAGAAATACTTCGGCGACATACCCGCGGGGCCTCCGGTGGCCCGGCAGGAAGCATGGATCGCCAAGCGCACCGGAAGCCAGCGCGGCGTCATGCAGGACCGGGTGCCCCAGGCGCGAATCTACAAGGTCTGGAACATCCCGGGCTGGGCCACCGCCGACGCCGACTATCTCAGTCTGGTGAGTAACGTGCTCAGCACCGGAAAATCCTCCCGTCTATTCAAGCGGCTGGTCTACGACGACCAGATCGCGACCGATGTATCGGCCACATTGGATCTCCGGGAGATCGGAGGGCTCTTCACCATCGAGGCGAGCGCGCGCCCGGGCACCGAGCTCGCGCGGGTGGAAAAGGCGGTTGACGAGGAGCTGCGGCGGCTGCTGGCAACCGGGCCCACACCGGCCGAGCTCCGGCGAGTGAAGACCCGCTACCGTGCCGCATTCATCAGGGGAATCGAGCGGATCGGGGGCTTCGGCGGCAAGTCCGATGTGCTCGCCAATGGTGAGGTGTTCGCCGGCCGCCCCGACTATTACCAGGTGCGGCTGGACCGGGTAGAGAAGGCCACGCCGGCCCAGCTACTGAGCTCGGCCCGGCAGTGGCTGAGCGATGGAGTCTATACCCTCGAGGTGCATCCCTACCCCGAGTTCCAGACCGCGCGCGCCGCTGCCGACCGCTCGAAGCTGCCGGCGCTCGGGAGTCCTCCCGACACCAAATTTCCCCAGCTGGAGCGCGCGACCCTCTCCAATGGATTGAAGATCCTGCTCGCCCGGCGTGCGGCAATCCCACAGGTGCGCTTCGACCTGTTGCTCGACGCCGGCTTTGCGGCGGACAAGGCGGGGGTGCCGGGCACCGCGAGCCTGGCCATGGCGATGCTGGACGAGGGCACCGCCAAGCGTACCTCCCTCCAGATCAGTGACCAGTTGGCTCAGCTCGGCGCCAACCTGGCCACCGGCTCGAGGCTCGACGTCTCCAGCGTGTCGCTCGAGGCGCTGACCGAGAACCTCGATGCCTCCCTCGATATCTATGGCGACGTGATCCTCCATCCCTCATTTCCCCGGGCCGACTTCGAGCGGCTGAAGAAGCAGCGGCTGGCGCAGATTCAACAAGAGAAGGCCGATCCCGTCAGCCTGGCTCTCCGGGTGTTCCCCGGACTGCTCTACGGCCGGGGCCACGCCTATTCCAACCCGTGGACCGGATCGGGCACCGAGGAGTCCACCGCCAAGATCACCCGTGACCATCTGGTGCGTTTCCATCGGGACTGGTTCAAGCCGAACCACGCCACGCTGATCGTCGTGGGGGCCATCACGATGGCGGAGATACGTCCGAAGCTGGAGCGGATCTTTGCCTCCTGGAGCCCGGGAGAGGTTCCGTCGAAGGACATTGCCACCGTCGCGCAGCAGCCTCGCCCGGTGGTGTATCTGATCGACCGGCCGGGCTCGCTCCAGTCGCTGATCATTGCGGGCAACGTCGCCCCGCCGAAAGCGAACCCCGCGGAAGTGAGCATCCAGACCATGAACGCGGTGCTCGGCAGCGACTTCAGCTCCCGGGTCAACATGAACCTCAGGGAAGACAAGCACTGGGCCTATGGCGCGTACACGTTCTTCCGTGATGCGAGAGGCCAGCGGCCGTTCGTGGCCTACGCGCCGGTGCAGACCGACAAGACCAAGGAGGCGGTGGTCGAGCTGGACAAGGAGCTCCGCGGCATCGTCAAGGACCGGCCGATCCTGCCGGACGAGCTCAGCCGGGCCCAGGCATCGCTGACGTTGACCCTCCCGGGCTCGTGGGAAACGATGGCCGCGCTCGCTGGTGCCATCGGTGACATCGTGACCTTCGGGCTCGACGATCGCTACTATGATACGTTTGCCGAGAAGGTGCGGGCCCAGACGGTGCAGAGTCTCACCGCCGCCGCGGCCGACGTGGTCCATCCCGACCAATTGGTCTGGGTGGTGGTGGGCGACCGCTCGAAGATCGAGCCGGGTCTCCGCGAGTTGAAGCTGGGAGAGATTCGCCTCATCGATACGGACGGAAGGCCGGTCAGTTAAGGCGGGGAAGCGGGGAAGCGGGGAAGCGTGTACGTGCCTTGTCCCTTACATGGAGTTCGAGATGCCGACCAGCAGCGCAAGCGCAGTATGGCAAGGAGGCCTGAAAGCAGGCCGGGGGCATTTCAAGGCGGGCTCAGGGGCGTTCGAGGCTGACTATTCGTTCAAGACCCGGTTCGAGGGAGCACCGGGTACCAATCCCGAGGAGCTCATCGCTGCCGCACACGCGGCCTGCCTCAGCATGGCCCTTTCCGCCGGACTGGAGAAGGGCGGCACCCCACCCATGAGCATCAGCACCAAAGCGTCATGCACCGTGGAAAAAGTCGGCGACGGGTTCAAGATCACCCGCATGCGGCTGGAGGTACGGGGCAAGGTTCCAGGGATGGATCAGTCGGCTTTTGCCAAAGCCGCCGAAGACGCCAAGAAGGGTTGTCCCGTATCTGGAGCTCTCCAGGGGAATGTCCAATTCGATTTGGATGCTAAGCTCGAGTAAACGCCTCGTGCTGGACCACCCACCCGCAGACGATGTGGGCATGGGTTCTCCGGCAGGCTCCACTACAACCGGTCCACCGGAGGCTGGTTCGCCCACCCCACCTGCCCCGCCCCGGCAGCAGAGAGCTTAGGGACCGGCGGCGGAACTGGGCTGAGCCACGAAGGCTGAGTGTCAGGGGCGGTGGGGTGCCGGGTCGTACACTCGAAGCCGGAGGGGCTCGGCCCAGTGAGCAGGCCGCGGTCCCAGACCCCGGGAGGCTGGTTCCCCCCCCGGCCTGCTGCGGGCAGGAGCTCCCACCTCCGCACAAAAGAACGCAGTGCTTCGGTGGGACATCCTGCCTGCAGCAACCCCGCCCCGGCAGGAGAGCTTAGGGGACTGGCGGCGGAAATGGGCTGAGTCCGAAGGAATTGAGTGTCAGGGGCGGTGGTCTATCCTGTGAGCTTCTTCCCCATGTCTAGATAACTGTGCACCAGCTTCCTGAGTCGCTTCTGCAGCTCTGGATCCTTCAGTTTGCCGTGCTCGTCGAAAGCCTCCGCTGCCTGGGCCAGCGCGAACATGTCAGGCAGGAGCATGACGCCGAGGCCTTCCAGCGGCACCCGTAGCGCCCAGAGCCCCCGGCTGCCACCGACCACCGAGGTGGATGCAGCGAGCAGGACTCCGTGCTTACCCCGAAGCGGCATCGGTTTCATCCGGGAAACCCAGTCGATCGCATTCTTGAGCGTCCCGGGCAAGGAGTAGTTGTACTCCGGCGAGGCAATCATCAGCCCGTCCACCGCCTCGATCCGACGGGCCAGCTCTCGTGCGCCCTCGGGAAACCCGGCGGAGTTT
>JAXDMF010000422.1:0-8423 GCA_034666205.1 Gemmatimonadales bacterium | reverse complement strand
GATCGGCCCCGGCGGCGTCTCCGTCGCGCTCGAAGATCAGTCCACGGGCTATCAGCGAAATGCTCTCGCTGACGATGGACTCCGGACCCGGGTCCTCGCCAAGGACCTGCAGCACCTCTTCAAAGCGGCCCTCCTCCAAGCGTGCGCAAGCCGTCTGGATCTTGGTCAGCGATGGCTTCATCCGTACATCAAGAGCGTGACGCCCTGTAGGCCGGAAACCACCCCTGGCTGGCAGCAGCATCGGCATGCCCGCATAGCTCATCGTAGCTTGCGCGATCGTAGATCTGGCAGACCGCGCGCACCGGCTTCGACGCTCCATTGAATCTCTCCTTGAACCGGTAGACGCCATCGCCGGGGCTCACGCCGCCGCCAAGGTTCAGCTCGGCGATGCCGCGTTCGCGGAGGCGTGACGCAGCGTTCCAGATCAACCACGCAGTGAGGTCACGCCCACATTCGGTGCTCGCATTGATGTTGTACTCAGCCCCTCGGCCGGCGACCGAGAACACCGAGACAGCCTCGATGTCGTCTCCGACGCGGGCGCCCAGGACAATCGAACTCGGATCGAGCGCCCATCGTTCGAGGGTCTGCGCCGAGAAGCGGTAACGAGATGGAGCGCCGACGCGCTCCATGGCCAGCGGGTACAGGAGCTTCATGCGCTCGGTCAGGACGCTTCGATCATCTACCAGTACGGCACCGAGCTTGACCGCCTTGCGGACCTTTCGCCGGACTATCGTCGAGGCGGAGTCGAGGACGTCGCCCTTGGTCAAATCGAGCAGAAACACCCAATTGCTGATGACGAGCTCGGCGCCCGGCACCCGTTCTCCTAACTCGACCGACGTCGCGAGCTGGATGTATCCGGCCACCCATCCTTGGGAGGCGGCATATTCCCTCCAGAGCGACAGCGGAGCGGTTGAGCTCGGTGAGATCGAAGCGCCCGAGAGCCCCTGGATGGTTGCGATGTCCGTGCGGCCTGCCCACTCGCGCTCGAAAAAAGGCATCACCATCCGCGCCCCACCCGAGCGCACGACCGCAAGCTTGGGGTCGATCCCCGACGCTTTTAGGCCCCAGGCATAGCCCCAGGACTGGGAGGGGAGCCCGGCCGCCCGATGCTCGGCCTGCCAGAGTTCCGAGTCTTCACTCGAGACAATTCGAATATCGTCCGATTGCCCGATCTGGAGGCTTATGGCGCACGAAAAATCGAAGGAACCTGCCTATGACTCATGGGCGGATTATTACGACATAGCCGATCGGGATCGCAGGCCCTTCATCGAGTTCTATCGCAGTCTGCTTACAGCCCAAACACGTTCTCTCTTGGATCTAGGTTGCGGAACCGGCGCGATCACCGCCACCTTGTCGGATGATCTGGCTGCTCGCGGCGAAGGTTCCTCGGGTGTCCGCATAGTGGGCGTGGACGAGTCTCCGGAGATGCTGCGGATTGCCCGGACGCGGGAGGGGCACATCGAATGGATGCTGGGCGATATCCGCTCCCCTCCGGTGGAGGGAACGTTCGATCTGGTGATCTGCTGCTTCAACACCCTCCAGTTCTTGAGCGAGGAAGGCTTATCGCAGACGCTCAGGGCTGTCCGCAGGCTGATCGGGACCGGGGGCATCTTTGCCTTCGATATCTACCAGCCGAATGTGGAATACATCACCAGAGCGCAGACCAATCGCCTGGCCCGATCCGTTACCGACCCTCAGGGGCGCCGGCTCGAGGTACGTGAGGACACGCGCTACGACCCCTCCTCGCGAGTCCTGGCCATCGACTGGCGCATGCAGGAGGAGGGCAAGCCGCACGCCCCGCCGTTGACATCGTCGCGATTTCATCTGCGCCAAATATTCGCCGCAGATATCTCGCGGCATCTGGTTGAGGCGAACCTCACCGTGCTCGAGCGCTACGGCGATCTTGATCGTTCACCCCTGACCAAAGAGTCCAAGCGGCAGGTTCTCGTCTGCGGCCCCGGTTAACGGATTTGGTCATCTCAGACCTGGCCCCTCAGGCATGTCCGGCCTGCGGCGCAGAGATGCGCCCCTGGCGAGCGGCCCACGAAGTCGAATTTGGGCAGGCGGGAGAGCGTGTCTACATGCTGCAGCGCTGCGTCGCCTGCGGCTCCGCGTCGTTGGCCGATGCCTCCGCGCCCGGGGCTCCGGGAATGTACGAGACCGGCCTCTACGGCACTCGAGATGGCTGGAGGGAGCGGGCGCTCGAGCCGCTTCGTGGTCTCGTCGATCGAGACCGGCTGCGCCTGCTGGGCCCACTCGCGCCGGGCCGGCGGGTTATCGAGATCGGCACCGGCAGAGGCCGCCTGGTGGCGGCCCTGCGATCGCGTGGGCACGACGCAGTCGGAGTCGAGCCCTCCAAGGCCTCGTCCGGCGAAGCCCAGTCGCGGGGGCTGCCGGTGTCGCCGGTCTCGCTCGCCGAGGCAAGCTTTCCCGACGGCGAGGCGGACCTCGTCGTGATGTGGCACGTTCTCGAGCACCTCGATCGTCCGGCGGAGGCTCTCGACCGCGCGAAGGGCTGGCTGCGGCCAGGGGGCGAAGTTGTAATCGCCGTCCCCAATCTCGCCAGCGTGCAAGCCCGCATCGGCGGCGACCGCTGGTTTCATCAGGACGTGCCGAGGCACCGGACGCAGTTCACCCGTAACGGGCTGGAAGCGTTGGTGCGCCGCTGCGGGTTCGCGCCCACGCAGGTGCGTCAGACGATGCTCGACCAAGCACAGCTGGGCATGTGGCTGACCCTGCTCAATCGCGTCACCCACGGCCGAGACGTCCCCCTCAGATATCTCAAGCGCGACCTTCGCTACACACGGAGAGCCGATGCTGCGCGAGACGCCGTTGCCACGCTGGCGATCGGGATTCCGCTGATGCCAGTCGCCGCGGTGTTGGAGCTCGGCTCGGGGCTCGCAGGACGAGGGGGGGCGGTAGTGCTGCGCGCCCGGCTTGCCTAGCATTGCCCAGGCAATGAGCGCCACCGTGATCGTGCCCACCTGGCGGGGAGCGCAGCGCATCGGCGCGCTGCTCGACTCGCTCACGCTGCAGACGGTCGACCACCAGGTTCTGGTCGTCGACAACGGCTCATCCGACGGAACGAGCGAGATCCTGAGCCGATATCCGCAGGTCGAGGTGATTCGGGAACAGCACAACCTCGGCTTTGGCGGGGCGGTCAATGTCGCGGCGGCACGCGCCGAGGGAGAGGCGCTGGTCCTGGTCAACGACGACTGCGTCTGCGACCCGGGCTTTGTCGAGGCGATTGTCCGGCCTCTGGCCGGCGCGGTCGTGATGTCGGCGGGGGTGATGCGCGATTTTGCGAACGAGCGCTTGATCGACACGGCGGGAATGGAGCTTGACTCAACACTTCTCGTCTTCGACTATCTGCACGGCGACGAGGTGGAAACCCTCCGCAACGCACCTGCGCCGATCGGTCCCTCCGGCGCGGCCGCGGCGTTCGATCGCACCGCATTTCTGGAAGTCGGCGGCTTCGATCAGGCGCTGTTCGCGTACTGGGAGGATGTCGACTTGGTGCTGCGCATGCGTCTGGCGGACGGGCGGTGCGCGTTGGCAGCCGACGCGCGCGGCACGCACATGCACTCGGCCAGCCTCGGCTCGGGATCGGTCGAAAAGAATCGCTTGATGGGCTTTGGCCGCGGCTATCTGCTGCGGAAGTGGTCCGTTATGCGGGGCACGCGAGCGCTCCGCGTTCTGGCCAAGGACGGGACGATCTGTCTCGGCCAGATGCTGATCGACCGCAACATCGGCTCGTTGGCCGGCAGGGTCCGTGGCTCTCGGGCAGCCATGCGCACGTTCAGCTACCCCGGTGAGGCGTTGCGCGAGCATTCGCCACCGGGCACGTTCGAGGATCTGGGCAGGCGTCTGCGCCGTAGGCGTCGGATCCAGCGGCTGCGGCGGCAATCGGAGTCACCGCGCGCGGGCATCGAGCGCCAGCTTGCCGCCACCAAGCTGCCGCGCTCCCTTCGCGTTGGGGAAGGAAACGTCCTCTTCCTCGGAGGCCGGTTTGACGAAGAGGGAGGGCCGCCCCCGCGGGCGGAAGTCTTGGTCGACGGCAAACCTTCGGGAGCGCCGATCGCCGTAGTGAGCCCTGGCGGCGGCACGTCCGCCTACTGGTGGGCGACGCTGGAGCTCGGCCCTGTGTCGACGCCGACCGAGCTGGTTCTGGCCCTGCGCGTAGACGGCCGCGAGAAAACGCAAATGCTCGAGATCGGCAGGCTCGAGGCTGAGCCCGGGACGACACCGGCCGGCTCGCCCCAATCGAACGGGCGGCTTCGGGCGGCGATCGCGACGACCGGCGCCGGACCCTTAGTCGCAATCTGTATGGCGACCTATGAACCTCCGATCGATCTCTTCGCCGAACAGGTGGGCTCGATCAAGGGCCAGACCCACCCGGACTGGGTCTGCCTGATCAGTGACGACGGCACCAGTCCCCAACGGCTCTCGGCCATGCGCGAGGTCGTCGGCTCTGACCCGCGCTTCGTGTGGCTTGAAAACGAGGGAAGGCTGGGCTTCTACGGCAACTACGAACGCGCACTCGCGGCGGTGCCGCACGAGGCGGAATTCGTGGCGCTCGCCGACCAGGATGATCGCTGGTACCCGGAGAAGCTCGAGGCCCTGCTTCGCGGAATTGGGGACCACGACCTCGTGTACGGGGACATGCGTGTGGTGTCGGACGACGGCTCGGTCCTCTCGGAGACTTTTTGGAATCGTCGTCGCAACAACTACACGGACCTTGCCTCAATGCTGGTCGGCAACACGGTCACCGGAGCCGCGTCGCTCTTTAGAGCCCGGCTCCTCGAGCGTGCCCTGCCCTTCCCACCGCGACGGGGCGATGCCTACCACGATCACTGGATCGCTCTGACAGGACTGACGGGGCAGGGCCTCGCATACGTGGATCGGCCGTTGCAGGACTACATCCAGCACGACCAGGCCGCCCAGGGGCATGAGGAGGCGAACGCCGGGGCCCGGTATCTGCAGCCTTGGCTGGTCACCGTCCTCAGCTGGCAGGCGATCCGCGCCCTTCTGGGCGGCCGCGCGGGCGAGGGCTGGGCCGACCGCTACTTCGGGATGTACACGCAGACTTTGATGTGGGCGCGCCTGTTGCTGATGCGCTCCAGCGGCTCCCTGACAGCAGGACAGAGAAGGGTCCTCGAGCGGGTGATCGATGCTCGCCGCTCCCCGGCGGCGCTTGCGTGGCTCGCCGGCCGGTCGCTGCGCCCGCTCTGGGGCGCGAACGAGGCCTTTGGACGGGAGCTCATTGTGCTGAGCTCGATTATCTGGCAGTGGGCGCTCGAGGTCCGGTCTCGGTCACTGCGCCGGGTGCGATGATTTCCTCGGCTTCTGGGGGGCGGCCGCGGGAGCTTCCAGCCGCGCATCCAGCTCCTTCGTCAAAATCTCCCTGATCGAGTCAAGGCCGGTCACCAGGCCTGCGTACAGCTCGGAGGTCCGTACCTCGAGCCCCTTCGAGCTTGCATCGATACGCAAGTTCGTTCTCGACACCTCGGCGGCCAAGGTTCCCCGGAGCTCGCCGATTTCTTTTTCGAGCTCCCTTTGCGCCTTTCCGAGCTTCTGCGCGGACCCCGGCACCTGGGCAGCCAAGGCGTCCTGAAGTTCGGCGACCCCTGTTTGGAGCTGCTGAAGCTGAACACGGTTGCGCTCCTCTGCCGCAACGTGGCGTCTGCCCATCTCGATTCGCACCTCATCAAGCGCCTGCGCTGTGCTCTCGTTGATCCGGCGTTGATACGACACGTAGGGCCGCAACAGCCTGAGGTACATGCGCTTCGCGGCGCGACGTAGCCGGCCTCCCCCGGGCCTGGGCGGCGCTTCATCGAAGTGCAACAGATGCCTGAGTCGTGCCATCCCGTCGCTGCCGGCAGGATCTCCGCCAGCGGGAATTGGCGGCGACGCGGAGGGGTTCATCTGGCGCGTCGGAGTCAGGGCAATGGGCGTGGACGGCGCGGCGGGCGAGGGGCGCTCAGCGATTTGTTGCAACCGCGCCTTGATGCCCATCCCGGACGCCTCTTTGGAATGCGTGCGACGGATGTCGGCCGCGGCTCGGTTGCCCTTGGCGACAGCCTCGTCCCTGTGCTCATTGACGTGTCGCATCAGACGTGCTGCGTCGTCGATATCGGGGTTTGCCCAATTCGCATCCGCCGGATAAGGGCCTGCGTCGTCCCCCACACGACTCATCCTATGCCGTACGAGATAACTGTTCTCCTCGGTCATGAAGTCGAGGTTCCCTGAGTAGCCGGTAGCGATCACCGGCTTGCCGAAGTACATCGCCTCCGCCATCGTCAACCCGAACCCTTCGGATCGGTGAAGGGAGACGTAGCAATCGCAGTTGGCGATCATCGCGTTCTTGATCTCGGCAGTGACTCTGCCTTCGATCAGGTGCACGTCTGGGTTTGCCGCGGCGAGCTCACGCAGCAGCGCGACCTCCTCTGGATGACCCTCGCCGCCCATTGACTTGATGACCAGGCTTACGCCCGACCCCGCGTCGAACGCTCGGCCGAAGCTCTCGATCAGGTCCACCGGGTTCTTCCGCTTCAGGACGCTGCGGTGATCGAAGACGAAGAGGAAGCAAAATCCCTCTGGCATTCCGAGCGCGGCCCGGTCGCTCTTCTCCGGGTCCACGGGAGCGACCGGGAGGCGGATGACTTCCACTGGAATCGGAGATTCGGATCGAACCGCCTCCGCGACGTGGCGTGTGGCCACCCAGACCTCGTCAAGGGGCCCAAAGGACCCGTGCCAGGCTCGTGGAAACTGTTCAACCTCCCAGAACCAGATCCCGACCGAGTACCGGTCGGCGAAGAATCTCGGGTCGGTCGCCGCCACGAACTCGGGCACCATGTCGGCGTTGACACAGAGGATGTTGGTGTCAAAGGGCATTTCCTCACGCTTCATCAGAGCGAGCTTTCTCGGCATCTCGGCCGCTGCGACAGGTATGTCGATCAGGGACGCTTCGATTCCCACCTCGGAGATCGCCGAAGCTATCTGGCGTCCCGCTTCGCCGACGCCCAGCTCCGAGCTCAGATACGCGGCCACGTTCACCCCGACCGTCCCGACGGGGTGGGCGATCCCGGCGTCGCCATTTTCTGTTCTCGGGGCGACGGCATAGCTGGGGCGAAGTTCCGGTGGAATGCCCAGCGAGTCGGTGTTCTCTCGTGTCCAGTCAAGGAAACGTCCCGCATCCCGTCCGGTGACGTCGGGGAATGCGATGCGCAGGTCTTCGCGGGATTGATGGATCGCGCCGAGGTACCGGGTGACGCGACGACCGTCCTCAGCCGCCCCAGCCTCGTAAGGCTCGTTCAGATATGAGACCAGTCGCTCTGCCCCCTTTCGGTTGAAGACCGAGCCGTTCATACGTGACTCGCTGACCGCCTCCCGGTGGAGCCGGCGTGAGTAGCGATCGAGCTCCAATCCACCGGGAAGGAGGTCCCAGCCGTAGGGCCAGGACCGCGCCTCCTCGTATCCTGCAGCGAGCACCGCAGTGGAGTACTCGGTGCAGATTTGCGCCAGATCGGGCGCTCGTGCAACGTCGATCCGGTTCTGATGTTTGCTCAGCTGCCGTGGCTTGAGCGGATCGAAACCGCTGAAATGGAAGAAGCGCAGCGGTTCACCGTCGACCGTGTAACGCCCCCCTTCTGAGCGAAGTTCGCGGTTCGGCAGATTCCAGTAGGCGAGGTTGTAGCCCGGATTGCGAAGCAAACGCAGATCTGGGTACAGGCCAGGGGCCAGGTCAATCCAGCGCTGGTCGACGAAATACCCGTTGTCCGGATCGACGATGCAATTGTTGAGAAGGTGCCCGGCCCACCAGTCGAGAAGCCGTTCCGAATCGGCTCCTTCGCGCAGAGAGATGAAGCCGAGGTTGTAGGCGCCGGCAATGAGGATGTCCTCGTCGCTGGGCTTGAGGCCGTCACGAGGCAAGGGAGCGCCGAAGTGGGGAGTGAGGACGAGGCCGTGTTCCAGGGCTAGTCTGTCGACCTCCTCGAGGTCGTCGACAATCAGGATGTCGGGGTCCAGGTAGGTGATTGCGTCGCAGCCGGGCTGGGAGAGAAGATGCCGCAGCAGCCACGGCTTCACAGCCGTCGAGAATTCCGTAACGTCGTATGAAGCGGCCATGTGGTCCCGCGCGTCGAGTCCGATGGAGTCGATGCCGATTACGTCGAACGGCACGTCAGCCGGCTCGATGTAGCCTTCGAAGTCGTCAATCACCAGGACTGCGATCCTGCCGTCAGGGTGGTGGCGAAGAAATGAATCGGCAAGCACCCGTGCCTGCGCGAGGTAGTTCTTGGCGATGATCGTGCAGATTTGCATCACGCAGAGTCAAACACAGAAGCCTCTACAAGGCGCTCCGGCCGCGCCGCTCACAGAGGCGGTGGATATGGTGAAGGCGTTATGCATAACAACCCCGCTTT
>JAXDMF010000421.1:0-2589 GCA_034666205.1 Gemmatimonadales bacterium | reverse complement strand
CCGAGGTTCTCAGGCACCTCTAAGGTCTTGCCGCCGCAGAGCCGGCGCACTCCGGGGTCATTGGCAATCTCCACGGCCCGCCGATAGCCTTCCTTGAGACGCTCCATGTCCGATGGATCGCTCAGATCGGGCAGTTTGATCAGGGGCGCTTCAGCGGGGTCGGCGGAACGCAGACGGACTTCTCCTCGCGAGCGTGGGCGCAGCAAAACCACCTCCATCCCAAAACTGGGATCGGCCTCACTCGGGTCCTGCATCCAAAACATGAGGTCAGGTGTCTCTTGGGTTGAGCGCTGGGCGCTGTGGAAGGTGGCGATGCTGTGTAGGATCGGCGCACTGCGCCCGGCACCCGCGTATCCGAAGTCGATCGGAACGGAAGGATGGTCCGCGAGATTGGCGCCGACGCCTGGAAGGTCGACAGCGACCTCTATGTCCACTTCTCGTAGGTATGCAGGATTGCCCAGACCCGAGCGCATGAGGATCGGCGGGGTTCCGTAGCTGCCGGCGCAGAGCACCACCCAGCCTCCTTCAACCTCCGAGCCGTCGAGCAGCCTCACGCCGCGAGCGCTGAGGCCATCGAAGATCACGTGGCCAACTTGCGCATTACACCGGATGGTCAAATTGGATGGAGTGCCCCCGATGGGCAGATAGGTATCCGCCGTGGTGACCCGAACTCCCGCGCGCGCGTTCATCGGCATCCGTCCGACGCCGACAGCACCTGGCCGGTTGTGATCGGGCGCTTCGCGAAAGCCCGCTGCTCGAAGGGCTTGAACAGCGGCGTCGACGATTGGCATGTGTTCTTGATCGAGGTACCGAACCGACGGCATGGGGCCGTGCTCGCCATGCCAGGGGTCGCTCCCGAAATCGAGGTCCGTCTCCAGACGGATGAAGTAGGGCAACACCTCCTCGAAGCTCCAGCCGGGATTACCCCCTGCAACCCAGCCGTTGAAGTCTCCTGGGGCGCCGCGCGGCGTGAATCGGGTCAACCAGGACGTACCACCCAGCAGCTTCTTTCGTCGGACGGGACGCGGCGATCCCAGGTGAGGCTCAGATTGGTAGCCCCAATCGTGCAGCTCGCGCTCGATCGTCCAGCCGTCGCGGAGCGCCTCGGGTAGGTTTGAGCGGAGGTCGGGGCCAGCCTCGAGTAGGAGCACCGATCGCGAGCCAGACTCGGCCAGCCGCGCGGCCACAACGCAGCCCGCCGCGCCACCGCCGACCACGACGACGTCCCACGCGCGTCCGCGCGACATCAGAAGACCGTAACAAGGGCCGAGAGGTTATGCATAGGCGAGCTGTGGAGGGCGTCATGTAGTAATCCAGGCGACGTCGGGGACGAAACTGGCCGGGAAGTCTCCGGTAACTTGTCGAATGAACGCAAATTCGCGAACAGGCATCGGCCGACGAAACCGCTTAGATTTCGGGACCGTGAGGCCCCGGGTTCAAATCCCGGGCCCCCGACCACTTTTGGAACTCGAAGTCACCAACGTAACCGGCGCTTATATGGCGCCACCCCTCCGGGGGCACCCCGGGTTCTAGACGGCGCTCAGCGGAGCCCCTTGCCGTGGAATCGCGTCAGCGCAGCAGGTCCTCGACAAGAGTCGGGGGCTTTTCGGCATGCGTCGAGCGTGCCGATACCAATTTGGGTTGTCGGCTAGCCTCGAATGCCAAAACGGCTGAGACCAAGAATGTCAAGCACGAAATCGAGCCAGGGATGATCAAAGGCCCATACGGGCGAAGCACGACCGCTATTGCCCAGATCAGGAACCATCCCGCCGCGACCAGTGGTTTGCGCCAGACGAGCCACACGCTAGCCCCCACGAGAGCGGCAAACTCGATCAAGCCGACGCCCGGCGGGCCAAAGAACAGGCCCAGACCCAGGCTCAGTGGTGGCAAGGCAGCGGCCCAGGCGAACCCGCTCGTGACTGTCGCCCCAATCATTCGGTCCCGGCGCAGGGATCCGCCCATCGACCTGGATTATGCTCGCGCCGCGATCCGCTGCATCGGTCGCTGACCGTCTTCGCAGTTACTTTGAAAATCCTCGAAAACGGTCTCGGTGGTACGAGACCGCCTGGATTTTGGGACCCTTGAGGCAAGTCCTGCTGCGCTGGTATTTGCATATGCAATAAATTGTGCGCGGAGGTATTTGTAATTGCAAATACTTCTACTCCGATCGGAGAACGCCGCTTCAATGGCGGGGAGGAATCTCAACATGATCAGTGCCCAGGACATCGAGTTCGGACTCGACTCATTCGTGCCCATCACCGTCGACGAGTCGGGTCGTGAGCTGAGCGGCGACATAGTCATTCGCAACACGGTTGAGGAAGCGGTGCTTGCCGACGCCGTTGGGATCGACTCGTTCAACATCGCCGAGCACTATCGCCAGGACATGATGGACTCCGCAGCGAGCATCATCCTGGCCACGATCGCCGGCCGGACCGAGCGCATCCGGCTCGGCACCGCCGTCACCGTCCTGAGCACGCAAGACCCCGTTCGGGTGTACACTCAGTTCGCTACCCTCGATGCGGTCTCGAACGGCCGAGCGCAGCTGATCGCCGGACGCGGCTCGCTGGTTGAGTCGTTCCCGCTCTTCGG
>JAXDMF010000420.1:0-3035 GCA_034666205.1 Gemmatimonadales bacterium | reverse complement strand
ATAGGCAACCGCGCTGACCCCGAGCAGTAACCCGCCTACGATCATCAGCGTCATGTTCCGGAAGCGGAGTACCTGCCAGTAGGCCGTGTCGGCCGGAATCTCGGCCAGGATGGCCCACCGGACCCGGGGCACCCGCTTGAGGCTGCCGACCACATCGGTGCCGGCGACGCTCTCGTAGTTGACGACGGTTCCCTCGCGAGCCTTCAGCTTGTCCAGGACCTTCTGCTTCAACTTGCTGCGCATCAGATCCGACGAGGCGCTTTGCGACCCGGCGATCAGGGCGCCTTCCGTCGTCATGAGGTACATCTGGCCTGACGTGTTGGGCGCGAAAGCCCTGAGACCCTCTTCCGCGCCACGCAGGTTGAGCCGGGCCACGAGGGCGCCGACCATTCTGCCGTCAGTCCGCTGAACCGGTACCGCTACCAGCAGAATCCCTTTGCCGAGCGACTCGTCCCAGGTGGCGTCGCCGATCAGCTCGTCGCTGGTGCTCAGCTCTTTAGTCCAACCGCCGGGTAACCGGAGGGGATGGACCTGGTTCGCGCTGGTGCCCACCATCTGGCCCTGTGCGTCCACCACCACCAGCTCCTCGTAGTCGGTGAGCCGCTCGCGAACGGAGTTGAGGTAGTCGTTGAGCCGGCCGCGATGAGAGGAGCGCTCGGCGCCCCGGACCAGGTTTTCGGTGACTTCATACGAGCTGGCGAATACGCGGAGGTCGTAGAGGCGCTCTTTGAGCCAGACATCCATCTCGCGCGCGCTCTGGGAGCTCGCACTGAGGAGCTCCTGCGAGATCTTCTCCTCCAGCGCTTTCCGGTTCTGCGAATACGAGACCCAGGCGGTGATCCCGGTCGGGATCAGCGTGACGAGGATGGCGAATACGAGGATCTTGCTCCGGACTGTGTCCAGACGCAGGATGCGGCGGTTGGAGATGATGTGCGTGATGCTGCTCAACAGCCCCCCCGGGGGACGGACAACGGCTTTGCCAGAAACGAGATAGTACGGGTCGATCGGGCGACAGGAGCAGGTACCAGGCCATAGACTCAAACTCAAACATTATATGGCGATAGCTCCACGGCCGGTGGCCCTGTGTCTGGCAGATTCCATGACTTCCACTGGTTCTGAGCCGCCCAACCTCATACCTTCTTGACACCCCCGACCTCGAACCACGAGCACCCGCATGCCAATGCGTGGAATCTCCGTGGCGCTGCTGCTCAGCACCGCGACGGCGGCCGCCGCTCAATCCGCAGGTAGCTTCGAGGTCAACGGCTTCGGCCGATACACCCGCTTCGACGACACGCTCCGGATTCAGGAGGAGCCCGGCGGAGGCGGGTCATTGGCCTTCTTCCCATTGAAGAACGTTGCGCTCGAGGGCGAGGGCTCCTATACCAGGACCCATAGCAACGTCACCGGCCTTCCGGTCTCCAACATCCCGCTTCGCGGCCGACTCACCTACCACATTCCAATTGGCGGTTACTCGTCTTCCGTGCGGCTTGGCGTCGGCTACGTCCGGAACCTCTACCGCAAGAGCGTGAACTTTGACGACAACGGCTTCACCGGAATATTCGGCGTCCGGGTTGGCTTCACTCAAAGTGTGGGATTCCGGCTGGATGGCACCGCTGACTATGTGCGGAGCCCTGATGCGGGGCGAGCGGATAACTACGTCAACTGGGGCATGCAAGCCGGCCTGAGCCTGCTTTTCAGAAATTCATCGGATGGAGACAAGGATGGGGTCGCGAACAAGGCCGACCGCTGTCCCGGCACCCCGCACGGGAAGGCGGTGGATGCATCGGGCTGTGCTGCCAGCCAACTCGATGCCGACCGCGACCGGGTGAACGACGAGCTGGATCGATGCCCGAACACCCCCGCCGGTGAACCGGTGGACACCAATGGGTGCTCGGCCGGCCAGAAGGATGCCGATCAAGACGGTATCGGCGATGCCGCCGACCGCTGTCCCGGAACAGCTGCCGGAGAGCGGGCGGATGCGGAGGGCTGCTCACCCAGTCAGAAGGACGACGACAAGGACGGCGTGATGAACGCTGGGGATCGTTGCCCCGACACGCCGGCGGGCCAACCGGTCGACAGCACAGGCTGCGTCCCGGTGCCGGCGGACCAGGACAAGGACGGCGTTCCCGACCGGGTTGATCAGTGCCCCGCCTCGCCTGCGGGTGCGCCGGTGACTCCGAGCGGCTGCCCGGTCCGGCGCGACTCAGATGCTGACGGGGTTCATGATGGGCTGGATCTATGCCCAAACACACCCAAGGGCGAGACGGTGAATGTGAACGGCTGCACGATACTGTTCCAGAAGCAGGCTCGCACGGTCATCCTGCGGGGTGTGACCTTCCAGACTGGCAAGGCGATATTGACGCCGGAAGCGAGGGACGTACTGAGGGACATTGCGGCTCAGCTGGTAGAGAACCCGCAGTACCGGGTTCAGATATCGGGCCACACCGATAACACCGGGCGGCGAGCGACCAATCTGCGCTTGTCCATTGCCCGAGCGCGCACCGTAGAGACTTTCCTGGAGGCGAACGGAGTCCCCCGGCCCCAAGTGACGTCCAAGGGATTTGGACCCGATGTGCCGGTCGCGTCAAACAAGACCGCGGCCGGTCGCGCGAAGAACCGGAGAGTCGAGCTGGTACGGACCAACTAGCCACCACGCTTCCACTTCAAACTCAAAGCCCCCGATTAAACGTCGGGGGCTTTGAGTTTCAGGATAGTATCGGAAAGGTCAACCCAGCTACCGTTTGAGGTCATCACTCGTGACCGAAGGCCAGGTGCCGCCTAGCGCCTTGTACAGCGCAGCATAGGCGGTAGCTGCCTCGGTCCGTCCTTGGGCCAGCTGAATTTGCGCCTCGAGCTGAGTGCGCTCGGCGTCGAGCACCTGCAGAAAGTCGGCCACACCACCGGAGAATCGAAGACGGGCCAGCTCCGCCGCTCGCTCGCTGGCCGAGGCAGCATCCTGAATCCGCTCCACTCGGCTTCGGGAGGTCCGGTAACGGACCAGCGATGACTCCACCTCCTGCAGGGCGAGGAGCACC
>JAXDMF010000419.1:0-5591 GCA_034666205.1 Gemmatimonadales bacterium | reverse complement strand
CCTGGATCAAGAACGGTGTCAGATGGCGGAAATCGCGAAACTGAATATTGAGGGCCGACAGCCAACACCCCATGCCGATGGCGGTGATCGTGGTGATGCCCACGAGAAGGGGGACTAAAAGGCCCGCCACTGGGCGGGCTACGATGCCATATCTGAGCATGAGGACAAGGAGTACAACGAACGCGATCGCGAAGTCCACCATGGCGCCCAGCACTGCTGCGCTCGGAATGACGAGCCGGGGGAAGTAGACCTTGGTAACCAGGGCGCTTTGCATCAGAAGACTGTTGCTGCTCGACGTAAGGGCGGTCGAGAAATATGACCATGGTACCAGAGCCGTCAGCGAAAAGACCTGGTAGGGTACCCCATCCGACGGGATCTTGGCGAAGCGCCCGAAGATGATTGTGAACACGATCATCGATAGCACCGGCTGGAGCACGGCCCAGCCTGCTCCCAGCACCGTTTGCGAATAACGGGACTTGATGTCGCGCCAAACGAGGAAGAAGAACAGAGAGCGGTACGTCCACAACTCACCCAAGTCGATTGTGGGCCACGCGGGAGCCGGGCGTATCTGGACAACCCCACTGCGGCGATCCTGGGTGACCGTCTGCTCGCCCATGAGGGTGAGGGGTTCGACAGCGGAGTTGACGGGCTGGGTCATGAGGCCATGGTAAGCTGCGAACGGCTGGACGCCCCACGAGCTGTCCAGTCAAAGCGCGGCAGAAGGCAAAGGGATAAAAGTGTCGAGCTGAAGTTCCGTCGAGAAGTCGCAGTTGTCCAGACCCACATGTCGGCTTTCCAGGGTGGTCTTCCGATGCCGGAGGCTGGTCCACTAGCGGAACCGACATTAATTCTGCAACTTGGGGACACGTGGCGGAATCTCGACAGCATTACGACTCCGCCCCTGTTGCAAAATGCGTTTGACTTGGGAAGAACTCCCCGCCTCTCCGACCAGTCGTCCAGAGCAGGTTTTGAATGCTTATACAGCTTCTCGCCGCGGCTGTTATATGCCAGAGCACCGCTGGCTATGTTGCCGCGCAGGCACCTAACCGCACCACGGCCGCCGCCGATTCCCTGCACATCCGTCCGGGTGACGTCGTCCGTCTGAGGATCTGGCGCGAGCCGGACCTGTCGGGCGACTACCCGGTAGACGATCAGGGGATGGCGACCCTGCCCAAGCTGGGACCTGTTGCCGTGAGCGACCAGTCGGCCACGGCTCTTCAGACCCTGTTGATCTCGCGGTACACCGAGTTCCTCCTCAACCCGTCGATCGAGATCGTGGTGCTGCGGAGGATTACGGTGCAGGGTGCCGTCCGCAACCCCGGTATCTATACCGTGGACCCCTCGGTCAAGCTGGCGGACGCCCTCGCCATGGCTGGTGGGGTGGCGCCCGACGGCAAAATGAACCAGGTACAGCTGATTCGGGATGGAAAGCGGCTACAGACCAAATTGACGGGGAAGACTGTTTTAGGTCAGACGCCGATCCGCTCGGGAGATCAGATCTACATCCCGCAGCGGAGTTGGCTCAGCCGGAACCCCTGGGTTATAGCGGCGGGGATCACGGCGACCGCAACCCTCCTCCGCGCGGCCTTCGGGAACTGACTGAGGCGAGAACCAATGGACACCTTCCTGACCCCGCGTCGAAACCCTTCGATGCCGGAGCTTCTCGCAGACCCTGACTTTCCGCCGGGCGGGCAGGGTAGCCGGTCATTTCCCAGCATTCTGGGGGTACTGCGGCGTCACCGGCTGCTGATCGCGGGTTGTACTGCCGTGGGGGTAGTGCTCGCCGGGATCCGTCTGGTCCGGAGCGTTCCGCTGTATGAAGCCTCGACCACGCTCCGCCTGGACGATCAGCAATCCAATTTGCCGCAACCCATCGAAACGCCCGGTGCCGGCAAGCAGCTGCCGACGGAGATGGAGGAGCTGCATGGCCGATCGCTGGCCGAGGACGTCGCCCGCCAGCTATCGCTGCAGCTCCAGCTGACCAAGCCACGTGGCGTGCTCCGGTCCGAGCTCTTCAGCGATATCAAGACCAGTGACAGTGTCATCCCGGCATCCTACAGTCTCCGGGTGCAACCCGACGGCAAATACGTAGTCATTCAGCAGGACTCGGGCGTTCAGGTGGCTAAAGTCACACCCGGGGCCCCTGCAACGCTGCCTGGTTTCACCTTTACGCTCTCGACCAAGGCCACCGCGTATTCCCAGATCGACTTCAACGTCAAGAGCCTCGAAAGTGCCGCCGGAGGGCTCACCGATGCTCTAGTGGTGACGCAGGCCAACCGACTGGCCCAGATCATCGTGGTCACTTATCAGGATGCCGACCCCGAGCTGGCTTGGCGCGTGCCGAGTGAGTTGGTGGGGCGGTTTTTGAGTCGACGCACCGCCGTGCAGACCATGCAGGCCAAAAACACGGCTGCCTTTCTGCGCGCCCAGCTGGACACCATCACCGGTCAACTCGAGGCTGCCGAGGAAAAGGTCCGCGATTACCGCAGGCGGAACCGGGTCGTAAGCGCTGATGTGGAGGCTAACGGGCAGGTCAACCGAATGGTGCAGATGCAGGCTGAGCGAGGGCTGGTGGAAGCCGAGCGTTCAGCGCTGGCTCGCCTGATCGACAGCATTGACACCAAGGCTGCACGCCGAGCCCCCGAGGAACCCTCGCCGTATTCGAAAGCGGTTGCGTTTCCCACCCTGCTGCGAAGCCGGGCCGCGGATGAGCTCCTGCGGTCGCTATCGGCCGCACAGGACGAGCGGCGGGCACTGCTTACTCGACGGACCACGAAGGATCCGGACGTCAAGGCGATTAGTGAGCGGATTGGGGACATCGAGCAGCAGATCCGCGAGATTGCGACGACTTATCTGCAGGGATTGAGTAACCAGGTTGGCTCGCTGGACTCCGGCTTGGGGCAGCTCCAGCGACAGATGGCGGGCATACCTGAGCGAGAGCTGCAGGTTGCCCGGCTCCAGCGTCGGCCCACGGTGCTCGGCGACATTGCCACCCTGCTCCAAACCCGGCTCAAGGAGGCTGAAATCGCGGCAGCGGCAACAGATGGGAGCGTGCGGGTCGTGGATCCGGCGGTTCCGCCCGATGCCCCAGTGAGCCCTAAGCCACTCCGCCTTCTCTTGGCCGGCCTGGTCGGCGGCCTCTTGCTCGGCCTTGGAGCGGCCATGGCCAGGGAGTACTTCGATCGTTCGGTACACACCCGGGGTGACGTCGTACTGGCGAGCGGACTCCCGATCCTCGGGATGATCCCACACATTGGCCGCTCGGGGCGTAAGGCCTCCGCTATTGCCGAGCGCCGGCCAACCGGCGCCAGACCGCGGGTAGCCCGCGTGACACCGTCGGTGGCGCCGGTAACACCCCGGGCTCAGGCCGGGCAGACTGGCTGGTCGTTCCTCAACGGGCCTTCGGAGAATGGGGCGTCGGAGCCGACGATCGGGGTAGATCCCGCAGCCGGCGAGCAGAAGCCAGAGCTGGACGGGGCCCGGTCAGCCACCAGTTCGGCTCAAGGTGAGCGTAAGAGTGGGGGGAGTAGGCTGACGCCGGTCAGGATGGAAATGTCCGAGAGTGGCAGCATGGCTGCAGAGGCCTATGGCGTGCTGCAGACCAACCTGGCCTTTGCCCGCAGCGAGCGACCCCTGAAGATCCTGGTGCTCACCAGTCCGATGCCCGGGGACGGGAAAACGACCACCTCGGTCAATTTGGCGCTGGCGCTCGTCCGGCGAGGCCGCAACGTGCTGCTGGTCGATGCCGACATCCGCCGCGGGCGCGTCCACGAGTTCTTCGGCCAGCCTCGGGGGCCTGGCTTGACTGACGTCCTTTCCGGTGAAGTCGGGCTGGAACAGGCCATCAGGCCCATCCAGGTCGGCGAGCACCAGATGCACTACCTCGGAGTGGGGCGGCCACACTCAAATCCTACCAAACTGCTGGAGGCCGGCGGAGCGATGGCCGCGTTGCTGGCGCGCCTGGGCGAACATTTTGAGACTATCCTGATGGACTCCTCACCGGTGAACGTGGTCACCGACGCGGCCCTGCTCAGCCGGATGGCCGATGGGGTGCTCGTCATCGTCCGCACCGGATTCACCGACTCGGCCGCCTTGGCTCACGCGGTCGAGCAGTTGCGCCATGTGGAGGCGCCTGTCGTAGGTGTCGTCATCAACGATATCGATCCCACCCGCGATGCAGCATACGATCGCGCGTACGAGTATCAGCGCCACCACGAATACGTTTCGAACCGCGTGTGACCTACTCCGTCCCGCTCGGGCGGGAGGACGAAAAGCCTTCCCGTTCATCTGAAGCCTCGCGCGATGGCTCCGGCGCCCCGTTGTCGCAAGCACCTCACCCGCTCGGGCTTAGCCCCGACCCGCGATGGGCAAGCTCGGGCGAGCGGCTATTGATCGGTGCTTACCGATCAGCAGACATCGCCGTGGCGGTGCTGGTGCTCGTCACTGTGTTCCTGGTCACGAACGCTTCTCGAATGCCGGTCGGGCTGACCGGATTCCTGGCCGTTCGCTTCACCATCAAGAACCTGCTTCTCCTGGCAGGATTCCTTGCCGCCTGGCGTTTCATCTTCACCATATGCGGGCTCTACAACCTGGAGCTGGTCCGGGACCCGAAGGAGGAGGCGCGTCGCATAGTCCTCGCCTGCGTGCTTGGCAGCGTGGTCGCGCTGCTGTTCCCGCTCCTGAGCGAAAGTGAAGCCTTTCGCTTCGCCACGATTCCCTGGTACTTCGTTGGTACCACCACCACGATTCTCCTGCTTCGCACCGGGGTCCGGGTGCTCATCGGGCAGGCCCGCCCGGGAGGGCTCGAAGTGATCATTGTTGGGACCGGTCCCCGGGCCCGGGCGCTGGCGGGAGCGCTGGGCCGAAACCGCTGGCGCGCCTACAACATCCTCGGTTTCGTTGACTCCAATTGCCAGAGCCCGGCGGCGGCTCATCCGAAGGTGCTAGGCGCCCTGGATGACCTCGAGCACTTGCTGATGCATCACGTCGTCGATGAGGTCTTGATCGCGCTGCCGCTGCGCTCCCAGTATGAAGAGATCCAGCGAGCCATCAGCGTCTGCGAGCGCGCCGGCGTGCGGGTGGAATACCTGGCTGATGCGTTCCGGGTCTCGGTGGCTCGTCCAAGCTACGCCCAGTGGCGCCGCATTCCGGTGGTCACCATGCGGATGGTCACCGAAGATTACCGGCTGGCGGTAAAGCGTTGCCTGGATATTGTCGGAGCGCTTACCGGGCTGATCTTGCTGTCGCCGGTCATGCTGGCTGCTTCCCTGGCTATTAAGGCCACCAGTACCGGTCCCGTGCTGTTCGTTCAAGAGCGTTTCGGTCGGCACAAGCGGCGGCTGATGATGTACAAGTTCCGCACGATGGTGACCGATGCCGAAGCGCTCCAATCCGGGCTCGAGGCCTGGAATGAAGCGGGCGGGCCGGTCTTCAAGATGTGGAATGACCCCCGGGTGACATCGGTGGGCCGGTTCCTCCGCCGTTGGTCCATTGACGAGTTGCCGCAGCTCTGGAACGTCCTACGGGGCGAGATGTCCCTGGTGGGGCCGCGGCCGCTCCCTATCCGCGATGTCGCGAAGTTTACCGACCTG
>JAXDMF010000418.1:0-3127 GCA_034666205.1 Gemmatimonadales bacterium | reverse complement strand
CCGATTCCCGAACCGACCGCCGCGCCACCGGCCGTGGTGTTGGAGGAGGTCACATAGGGATACGTGCCGTGATCCACGTCCAGGAGCGCGCCTTGCGCTCCCTCCAGTAAGATCCGTTTCCCCTCGCGAACAGCGCGATGCACCAGAAGACCGGTGTCGCTCGTCAGCGGGAGCAGTCGCGGGGCCATACGCTCGAGCAACGCAACATGATCATCGAGCTTGGCGCGTTCGGCGCTGCCCATCAGCTGGAGCAGCTGATTGGCCCGCGCGACCCGCTCGCCCAGCACAGCCCGGGCGCACTCGAGACGCCGGAGATCGGTCACCCGGAGGCCACGCCGCCCGTATTTGTCCTCGTAGGCCGGCCCGATGCCACGACCGGTGGTGCCGAGCTTCTGGCTCCGCTCGCTCGCCGCGTCCAGGAGCTTATGGTACGGCAGCACCAGATGCGCGCGCTCGGAGACGAAGATCCGACCGGTGGTATCGATGCCCCGTTCCCGGAGCTGATCCAGCTCCACGAAGAGATTCTCCGGCTCGAGCACGACGCCGTTGCCGATGATACAGGTAACCCGGGGATGGAGAATGCCCGAGGGAATCTGTCGCAGCACGAACTGGGTGTCGCCGATGACGACGGTATGGCCGGCGTTGGCGCCGCCCTGGTACCGCACGACGACATCGGCCCGCTCGGCGAGGACATCCACCAGCTTCCCTTTCCCTTCATCGCCCCACTGTGCCCCGACAACCACCATACAGGTGGTCCTGGCGTCGAACATGTCTGCTCCTGTCGGTCTGAAACAACAAAAGAGCCCCTCGCGGGGCTCCTGCATCCTCGGGCAAACCTATCTCGCCCCTGTTGAAACGTCAATTGAAGTTCGAGCAGGTGGCTCGGCCCGTGTCGCTCTATAGCTGAGCGACCGCCCTGCCAACTTGCACGGCGGTGTCGAGCGACAAGTCATCCGGCGTGTCGGCGGCGGTATGAATCCGGCGCAGGGTGTTCCAGGTCAGACGTCCGATCGTGATGGACGGCGCGCGCGCGTGAGCGAGTGGTGCGCTGTCCACGAAGATACCGAGCGGAAGCCGCCGGTGCCTGAGGGGTAGGCCGAGGCGCGCGAGCACCGGCTCGATGCTGCGCGCCAGGCGTTCGCCCCTCGCATCATGGCTCACCAGGTACAGCATTCCCTCCTGGTCTACTGTGTCCACGTTCACGAACTCCGTCTCCTCCAGGTTGGGGGTAACCCGGGCGAATACACGCGCGCCGACCAGTCCGAACTCCTCCGCACCGGTGATGAGGATGCCGAGACCGGACGCTGGGGCCGCCTCGGCGGCAGCGAGCGCCGCGACGACCCCAGTCCCGTTATCCCGAGCACCCAGCGAGCGGCCCCGCAGCCGGCCTCTACGCGCCAGGAAACCCGCCAGGATCGCCGTACCGCCGCCCACACCGAGCCACAGCGGAGCAATGGGGCCGTTGAGGCGGAGGGCAGCCATGACGCTGATCGCGGCAATAGCCACTCCGGTGATCCACACTGCCACCAGACGCCCGGCCATGGAATGCCCCTGGGCCTTCGAATCGAGGTGGGCCACGATCCAGCGTCGGGGCCGGGCATCGCCACGAGTGGCGATCAGGTTCGCGTCTTCCCTGATTGCTTCGCCGAAGGGCACCCATCCCAGCCCAACGCCGGCCGCAAGAATGGCTGTGGCCGCGAGGCCGCAGGTCCACACGACAAGAGCCGCCCAGGAAGGGATGTTGCTGGTACCGAGCAGCGGGAAGAGAATCAGGGCGAGGAGGCCAAGGCCGTCCCCGAAAACGGGAAAGGCTCGGAGGCTGGAGGGACCGAAGGTGAACTTCTGGAGAATGACGGTGTAGCCGAGTGCCCTCAGGTGGGCGGCGATGAGCTCTCGAGCGGCGGCGGCTTCAGCGGTTCCGGCTTCACGCGGAAGCGCCAGGATCTTGCGGGTGGTCTCGTCCAGCGTCAGGAAGCGGCCCTCGGCCGCCGTCTCGCGCTCACGAGGGGCGGGGCTACCGTGGCCAGCGCCGCGCGTTTGGTCTCCTCCGTTATCTGCTCCGCCTCGAGCAGCTCCTCGAGATGCTGCTCGAAGGTCTGGGTGCCCAGCTCCTTCCGGCTCTCGGCCATCAGCTCTTTGACCTGAGATACCCGACTGGGATCCTTGAGCAATTCCCGGACGGCCGGGGTGGCGATGAGTACCTCGACCACGGCGACTCTGCCCTTGTCGTCCTTGAGGGGAAGGAGCTGTTGTGACACGATGGCCCGGATCGATTCGGCGAATCGTACCCGGCCGATGTCCCTCTCCTCCGCCGGCAGGGTGGCGATGATCCGCTCGACCGTGGTCACCACGTCTGGAGTAGTCGTGGTAGCGATCACCAGATGCCCTGTCTCGGCCCCCTTGATCGCGGTGTCAATGGTGGGGGCGTCGGCGATGTCACCGATCACCACCACATCGGGATCCTGGCGAAGGGCGGCGTGGAGACCCACCGCGAGGCTCTCGGTGTCCACTCCGATCTCACGCTGGGTGATCGAACAGCTCAGATCGCGGTGGAGGAACTCGATCGGATTCTCGATCGTGACGATATGCTTGTGCAGCGTCCGGTTGATATGGTGCACCATGGCTGCCACGGTGGAGCTTCTCCCGCTTCCAGCGACACCGCTCACCAGCACGAGGCCGCGGTCGGATTCGGCAATCGACTTGAGCACCTCGGGCAGCTGCAGCGACTCGATGGTGGGCACGGTGAAGGGGATCACCCGCATCACGATCATGAACGACGAGCGCTGCCGCAGAACATTGACTCGGAAGCGGCCCACCCCCGGCATCCCCCAGGAGCAGTCGAAGTCCCGCATCCGGTCGATGCGAGCACGATCTTCCTCACTGCTGATCAGTTTCAACGCAATGGCTTTGGTCTGATCCGGGGTAAGCCGCTGCTTGGTGAGGGGGACCAGCTTGCCGTTGATGCGCGCGCGGAAGACGTCGCCGGCCTTGATGTGCAGGTCCGAGGCGCCCCGTTGAACCGCCGCTTTGATGATCTTCTCCATCATCTTGCCACTCTCCCGGTTACCGCGCCTCGACCACTAGTTTGCCGCTGCTGGAAGCAACCCCATGCGGTCCCGTACCTCCC
>JAXDMF010000417.1:0-4035 GCA_034666205.1 Gemmatimonadales bacterium | reverse complement strand
ATTGCCACCGATGATCTCGAAGTGCACAACCGGTCGTCTCAAGGTCATGATCCTAAGCGATCACGACCAAGTGGCCGAGCAGCCAGCTGGCGAACTGCTGACGGCGGCCACTGCAGATTTACACATGTCGATCTGGGGATCCCCTGTTCGACGTGTACGTAGAGCACACAGAAATCAAGGAGCTTGGTAGCCATGTCGTCCACCGCCCTGTCACTTTCCGCTCGGCCAGCATCGCCCTCGTTCAGCTAGGCTCGTTTCGCACTCCTGGGCCTCGGCACAGTCGTCGCGGCCGTCGCGGCGAACACGCTCTTCTACTTCGTCGGCAGCACCGTAGTCGACTACGACCAGGAGTTCCTGCCCATGGCAAACGTCAGTGGGGCCATCATCTTCACCGTGTTTTCCGCGACTGTCGCGGTGTTGCTGTACGCCGGACTGCTGCGCTTCACCCGTAACCCGGCTCGGATCTTCACCATCATCTCCGCCATCGTCTTCGTCGTAACACTCATCCCAGATGTCACGTATATCCCCACGGTGCCGGGCTCGACGCCCGCGCAGACCGCGATCTTGATGACGATGCACGTCGTAGCCGCAGGCGTGATCCTCCGGCTGCTGACGACGGCGCGGAAGACGTCCGTATAAGGGCGCCGCGGAAGTGCCGCGAGGCGGGGTCTTACAGCAAGTTGAAACCGGTTGTCGAGACCACGGGAGGTCGAAGTGTCTACATCAGTGCTCTACATGTCGATGTCGCTCGACGGGTACATCGCGGGTCCGAACGACGAACCGGGCAACCCCGGCGGCGACGGCTTCATGCGATTGCACGAGTGGTTCGTCACGCCGGACGGGGAGATCGGCCGGCCGGCCGGGCCGGGCGGGGAGTTGTGGGACGAATGGAACATGACCGGCGCGGTGCTGGTGGGCCGGCGGACGGTGGAGCAGGTCGATCACTGGAAAGGTGATCATCACGGTGTCCCGATCTTCGTGCCCAGTCACCGGGCGCCTGGCCCGTCCGTCGCGAACTATCCGTTGGTGACGTACGTGACCGACGGGATCGCCGGCGCGATGGCCCACGCGAAGGCCGCCGCTGGGGACCGGAACGTGATGGTGCATGGCGCGTACACGGCGCAACGAGCGCTCGAGGCCGGTGTGCTGGACGAGTTGCAGATTCACCAAGTGCCGGTGCTGTTCGGTGGTGGCCGGCGGCTGTTCGAGATGTTGCCGTCGCGCGTCGAGTTGGAGATCGTTCGGGTGATCGACACGCCGGAGGCGACCCATATCCGCTACCGCGTCCGTCGCTGAGCCTTTCGACCAGGGGCTTCTGGGGTTGACCGGGGTGAGCTGACCGATCGGGCGTGGGTGGGGATTGAGCCGCTTTTGCCGGCGTCGGGTCGGGGGCGGGGGTGGCTCACCGGCAGGGGTCCCGACCCTAGCCGGATAACGACATCATTTCGGGAAATCTGTACGGTACGCGGGCTAACTGGGAGCGAATCGTACTCCCGCGTTGACGGTCAGTGAGATGAGGGCATGTCAGCGAGGAGGCTGTGCGCCTCGTCGGCCCGATCGAGCAAGTAGCCGCTTAAGCGGACGTACTGGCGCACCACTGCCTCAGGTGCCACTTGCCATCCCTGCGACGGCCTTTGAACTTGAGGTGCACCCTCGACAAGCCCCTGAAGAATGCCTGCGAGGACGGTCCAGCGGAGGCCCACGGCTGAGGTGAACCCGAGCCGAATCTCCTCTACACGACCTTGCCAGCCAGCTTCACGCAAGCCGGCGACATAACCGGTGAAGACTGTCTCGTCTAACTCCGTCGCTCGCTCAGCATCAAACTCACATCGCCGCATTGTTCCGAACACGAGCGTCGAGATGTCAGCCCCGGCCGAGGCGGGGCCTACCTGCTCGCAGTCGACGGCGACCGTCTCGATCTGGCCATCCAAGCGACGCACTGCGAACAGGTTGGCCAGCGATGACTCGTGATGACAAAGGGTCTGTAGCAACTGGGCGAGCGCATCTACGAACTGCGATTGGTCGCTCAACAACCGCGCTGTCCTGGAGGCGATCGAGGCGCCGAGCAGGTGCCGCACTCGCGGATCCCGAACGACCTGCCGAAGTTCCCAGTAGGTCGGACTTCGTTCGAGCCCAGCGTGAAGTTTGGCCTGATGCCGGCTAAGCCAGTAGTTGAGCCATGGGTCGGTGGGCGGCGCGCGCGCGACGAGATAAGCGCCGTTGAATTGACCCAGGTGTCGTGCTGCCAGCCCGAACTGCTCGAGTGGCCAGCGGCGTGCGTAGACGTCCTTCAGGTCTTCCAGTCAGAGCCACACCGCCGCATCGTCTTCATCGATATCGATTAGACGCGGCGCACGCAGTTGGCCAGGAAGGTCCGCGAGAATCCCCGAGCGGTACGCCAGGATCTCGCGCGTGCCAGTCGCTATCTCACCGAACTCGTCGGGCGCCGTCTGACGAATGATTTTGACTACGCTGGACCACGGAACCGCTTCATGTGTATCCACTACCGCCAAACCGGTGACGCGAGCGAGGACTCGGCCGGGCAGGACGGAGTGATAGGGCAGCGAGTGCCACTGCCACTCGCCCAGCTCGGCGGTGGTGCTGCCAAGGGCGTGGCGCATGACCCGTTCAAGCTGAGCTCGGCTGACTGCGGGGATCTCTGCGGCATTCTCGGTCACTGACGACCCCCCAGACGGATAGTTGCTCAGCGGGGCTTGTCCTACATGCTGCCGACAAGATCGATGGGGTTCGCAGGCCATTATGTGGTGTGCGCCCTCAGCCCCCAGCGTCGGCGACGAGCTGGGTCTTGCTCGGCAGCGTGGCGGGCAACGGCCTCATTTGTCCTCATTTGCCTCCGTTTCCTCCGGCGATCGGGGAGGACTGAAAGAACCCGCCGAGCTGAGCGAAGCTCTGTCGTCAATTGTGAGCAGGCGATCGAGGCCATCCAGCAGGGCCTGGGCGGCGCTTACAACCTCCGCGTCGGGCGGCACGCTCCCGGCGGCACGAAGAAATCTCGACACGGAGCCCTCGAACTCGGTCGGTACTATCGCGCACCTGTCCCGCGCGTGCTGCACGAGTCGCTTCTCCCCTGGATGCGGTACCTCGTTTAGCGCGAATAGCACGTCGAAGTAGCTCCCCAGAAGTGCTGCGCTGCGGTGCTGGACAGTTAATGGGTCGTCCCGCCCAACCGCAGTCTCGATCTGGTGCACGAAGGAGAACGGAGTTTCGCGTAGGAGCGGGAAGTTTTTGGCAACGATGGCCGTACGGAGTCCGCGTGGGTAGGGACAGTTGGCCCGCGCCTGGAGCCATTCGAACCAGCCGTCGCGGTCGAACAGCGGCAGCGACTCGCGGACGGTGTGCCAGAAACACGTCGAATAGCCCACTGATGCTTCGTGGTGGTCCAAGACGCGCGCGAGTTGCTGCTCAATCCAGGCCGGCGTCCAGTACATGAGATCCACTGCGGGCTGGCCCTCCGGCGCGGGCCACTCGTCGCCGTGCCCGAACGCCGTGCACCCCACCCAGGCGGGTCGGCCAAATGCTCGCGCGAGATCCAGCCGTAGTGAGAGCGGAGGCTCCGCATCTGAGTCCACGTACAGGTCGACGTCCGAGCCCGCGTCGGCGCTACCCGTCCTGAACGAGCCGCCCAGGACGACCGCCCGGACCAAAGGGATCTGTGCGAACGCTTTAGCGAGGGCGGCGGCAACTGAGGGAGGAGGACTCGAATGGGAGCGTCCCATCGCAGGAGGGTATCCCAGAAGGTACGGCACGACGGGATACCGCCGCTTCGTCCGTCATCACCCCTGACCCGGCCTCTACGGCGAGGCACACTCCGTCACATCAGTCACCCGGCGATTCGGCTCCGCCCACCGACGTACTGGCGCGTACGGACGTCCAGGCCGTGTTGCCGCTCTCCGCCATCGGCCGGGCCCGGACACGGAGTCGTGTCCGCCGGGTCCTGCCTACGTGCCCGTCGTGTCCCAACCACGTGTCCGGTGTGGCCGCGGGCCGTGTCCCGGTCCGTTCTTATGCTCGGCT